>NZ_JOGH01000062.1:0-39208 GCF_000721345.1 Kitasatospora sp. NRRL B-11411
CCCCGCATCCGATAACCCGTCACCCCCGCCCCACCCCTCACCGGAACAGCCCAACGCCCCACCTGACGCCCCCTCACCGCCCCGCCCGGACGGCCGACGAAAAACAGCTGGGGCCGGTGACTCTTGCGAGTCACCGGCCCCAGCTGGTGTTACGAAGTCGGGGTAGCGGGATTTGAACCCACGGCCTCTTCGTCCCGAACGAAGCGCGCTACCAAGCTGCGCTATACCCCGGTCCTGCGTTGTTGCCTTCCGTGTCCGGCGCAACGAGTAGAACTCTACAGGAGGTGGGGCCAGAGACGAAATCCGGTTTCGGGGCTGGTCAGCGCGGGGTGGGGGTGAGGGTGAGGAGGGTGGCTTCGGGGGGGCAGGCGAAGCGGACGGGGGTGTAGCGGTTGGTGCCGCAGCCGGCGGAGACGTGGAGGTGGGAGCGGCGGCCGGCGGCGGTGTGGGTGGAGAGGCCCTTGACGCGGTCGGCGTCGAGGTCGCAGTTGGTGACGAGGGCGCCGTAGAAGGGGATGCAGAGCTGGCCGCCGTGGGTGTGGCCGGCCAGGATCAGGGGGTAGCCGTCGGCGGTGAAGGCGTCGAGGGTGCGGAGGTAGGGGGCGTGGACGACGGCGAGGGAGAGGTCGGCGTCGGGGGAGGGGCCGCCGGCGACGGCGGCGTAGCGGTCGTGGCGGATGTGCGGGTCGTCGAGGCCGGTGAACTCGATGTCGAGGCCGGCGACGGCGAGGCGGCCGCGGGCGTTGTTGAGGTCGAGCCAGCCGGCCTGGTCGAAGCCGTCGCGGAGTTTCTGCCAGGGGTTGTGGACGGCGCCGCTGATGCCGCGGCGGCCGGTGCCGTCGGGGTTGTTGAGGCCGTGGACGCCGCTGCGCAGGGCCTTGAGGTAGCGGGTGGGGCTCTTGCGGGCGGGGCCGTAGTAGTCGTTGGAGCCGAAGACGTAGACGCCGGGGAAGTCCATCAGCGGTCCGAGGGCGTCCAGGACGGCGGGGACCGCGAGCGGGTCGGAGAGGTTGTCGCCGGTGTTGACGACCAGGTCGGGGCGGAGCCCGGCGAGGCTCTTCAGCCAGCGCTGCTTCTTGGCCTGGCCGTTGACCATGTGGATGTCCGAGACCTGGAGGATCCGGACGGGCCGGGCGCCGGCGGGCAGGATCGGGACCTCGACGCGGCGCAGGCGGAACGAGCGGACCTCGTACCCGGCGGCGTAGACGAGACAGGCGGCGCCGGTGGCGGCGACACCGAGCGGGACGGAGTACAGCGGTCGCATCGGTCCATGGTCGCAGACGGGTCGAACGGGCCGACGGCGGCCCGGGGCCGGGAGGCCCTGACGGGGCGTCAGGGGCGGGACGGGAGGGGCGGCGGGCGGTAAAGGAGCGGCGTCGGGGCTGGGCAGGTGCCAGAATCGGCGGCATGACGACGCTCAAGGAGCAGCTGCAGGAGGACCTCACGGCTGCGATCAAGGCACGGGACGAGCTGCGCTCGTCCACCCTCCGGCTGACGCTGTCCGCGGTCACCAGCGCGGAGGTGGCGGGCAAGCAGAAGAAGGCGCTGTCCGATGCCGAGGTGCTGCAGGTGATCGGCAAGGAGGCGAAGAAGCGCCGGGAGGCCGCGGACGCGTTCGAGGGCGCGGGCCGGGCCGACCAGGCCGCCCGGGAGCGCTCCGAGGGCGAGGTGCTGGACGCCTACCTGCCGAAGCAGCTGACGGACGAGGAGCTGGCCGCGGTGGTGGCCGCCGCGGTGGCGGAGTCCGGGGCGAGCGGGCCGCAGGGCATGGGCGCGGTGATGAAGCTGGTGCGTCCGCAGGTGGAGGGGAAGGCGGACGGCGGCCGGGTGGCCGCCGCGGTGAAGGCCGCGCTGGCCGGCTGAGGACCGAACACAGGGCCGGTAAGGGCCGGCAGGGACCGGCCGGAACCGGCCGGAACGCGGAACCGCCCGCGGGGAGATGTTCTCCTCGCGGGCGGTTCGGCGTGCTGGGCCGGTCAGTGGCGGCCGGGCTTGCCGGTGTTGCCGCCGATGACGTTCGGCGGGAGGGTGAAGCCGCCGTTGACGGCGCCTCCGTTGCCGCCGCCGGTGGGCCAGCCGTTGCCGCCGCCCTGGGCGTTGTCGCCGGAGGGGGTGGAGGGGCTGTCGCCGGGGTTGGGGGTGGCCGGGGGCTGGGTGGGCTGCGGGATGTCGACCTTCTGGAAGCTGGCCGCCGGGCTGCCGTCCAGGGCGTCGTTCATGGCCTTCTGCCAGATCGGGCCGGGGCCGTCGGAGCCGTAGACCGCGTCGAAGTAGTGGCCGCCGATGCGGACGTTGCGCATCGAGACGTTGCCGCCGACGCCGCCGAGCCAGACCGAGGTGGCCAGGTTCGGGGTGTAGCCGGTGAACCAGGCCGCGTAGCGCTTGTCGGTGGTGCCGGTCTTGCCGGCGATCTGGCGGCCGTCGTCGAGGCCGAGGGCGGAGCCGGTGCCCTTCTCGGTCACGCCGAGCAGCAGGGTGTTGATGCCGTCCGCGGTGGTCTGGGTCATCGCCTGGTTGCAGTTGGCGCCCGGGACGTGGATCTCCTTGCCGTCGCCGCCGGTGACCGAGTTGATGGCGATCGGCGAGCAGTAGAGGCCGCGGGCGGCGAACGCCGCGTAGGCGGTGGCCATCTGCAGCGGGCTGACCTCCTGGGTGCCCAGGGTCATCGAGGCGACCTGCTGGATCTTGGTGCCGTTGGCCAGGGTGCCGAGGCCGAGCTTGTCGGTCATCTGCTTCACCGGGCAGAGGCCGACCTGCTGCTCGAGCTGGATGAAGTAGGTGTTGACCGACTTCTGCATGGCGACCTGGAGGCTGTAGGGACCCTGCTCGCCGGCGGCCTCGTTGGTCAGCGTCTGCGGGTCGTGGGTGGTGCCGTCGCAGGTGGTCATCTTGGGGTACTCCATGCTGTAGGGCGAGGGGTACTCCTGGGTGATCGGGATGCCGGACTCCAGGGCGGCCGCGGCCACGATCGGCTTGAAGGTCGAGCCGGGGGAGAAGCCGTTGCCGCCGCCCATCGACGCGCCGACGTTGAGGTTCAGCACGGTCTGGTTCTTCGAGGTGTCCAGGCCGTACGGGCGGGTCTGGGCCATGGCGAGGATCTTGCCGGTGCCGGGCTCGATCATGGTGCCGGCGGCGGACACCGGGTCGGTCACGTAGACCTTCTTGGTGACCGCGTTGTACATGGCGCTCTGCTTGTCCGGGTCGATGGTCGTGTTGATCTTCAACCCGCCCTGGGACCACAGCTTCTGACGGTCCGCCGCGGTCGCGCCGAACGCCGGGTCCTGCTTGATCACGTGGCGCACGTAGTCGCAGAAGAAGCCCATGCCCTTGTCCGCGGTGATGCAGCCGTTCTGCGGCTCGGAGTACTTGATGCCGAGCGGGGCGGCCAGGGCGTCCTTGGCCTGCTCGGGGGTGATGTGCTTGTACTCGAGCAGCTTGTTGATCACCGTGTTGCGGCGGGTCTGCGCGGCCTGCGGGTGGGCGATCGGGTCGTACGCCGTGGGGTTCTGCACCAGGCCGGCCAGCATCGCGGCCTCGGGGACGGTGAGGTCCTTGGCGCTCTTGCTGAAGTACCGGTTGGCGGCGGCCTCGACGCCGTACGCCTGGTGGCCGTAGAACGTGATGTTCAGGTAGTTGGTGAGGATCTGGTCCTTGCTCAGGTCCTCTTCCAGCTTGATGGCGTACTTGAGCTCCTGGATCTTGCGGCCCAGGCTCTTCTTGGTGGCCTCCAGGAAGGCGGCCTGGTCGTCGCCGGCCTGCTCGACGAAGACGTTCTTCACGTACTGCTGGGTGAGCGTGGAGGCGCCCTGCGCGGTGGTGCCGGACTCGGCGTTCTTGGTGACGGCGCGGAGCACGCCCTTGAGGTCGATGGCGCCGTGCTCGTAGAAGCGGGCGTCCTCGATGTCGACCTGGGCCTGGCGCATCACCGGGGCCATCTGCTCGGCGGTGAGGATGGTGCGGTCGCGGTCGTACACCTTGGCGATCAGGCCGCCCTTGGCGTCGTAGATCATCGACACCTGGGAGAGCGGGGGCTGCTTGAAGTCGTCCGGGATGTTGTCGAACGACTCGGCGGTGTCCTTGGCGGTCAGGCCGAACGCGCCGACGGCGGGCAGGGCCATGCCGGCGACCAGGACGCCGGCCAGGATCGAGCCGCCGAGGAACTTGACGCCGTGCCCTGCCTTGTCCAAGAGGGAGCCGGTGGATCGCGTAGGTGCCATGGGGAGAACCCTACGTCTCGGAATCCCGTACAAGGGGGCAGGTGTTCGCCTACGCTTGTCACAGAACTGCGACAGCTTCGTTCTGTTCATCGTCATCACTCTTGTGAGTGATGAGCTTTGTCCGATTCGCGGGATTATGTCCGCGATCCGGGCGGATGTACAGCGGGCCGCCGTCGCGCACCGTGACGAAAAGGCCCCTTTCCGCCCCCGGCAAGGCCCCCGACCTGCAATCACTCCAACGAGTGAGCTACTGGACACCCATAGTCCGATCGGGTCATTCGAGATTGGGCACACAGGGGCTGTTGCGCTGTGCCGTTCTTCCGTAACGTCCTCAACTGGCAACGGTGAATATGCCGTTGCCGCCGTGGGGGAGCCCCGAATCGGGAGAGGACGGCGCCGGGATGGGCTGGGTGGACGACTGGAGCGCGCAGGCGGCGTGCCGCACGAGCGATCCGGATGAACTGTTCGTGCAGGGGGCGGCGCAGAACCGCGCCAAGGCGGTGTGCAGCGGGTGCCCCGTGCGCACCGAGTGCCTCGCGGACGCGCTCGACAACCGGGTCGAGTTCGGCGTCTGGGGCGGGATGACGGAGCGCGAGCGGCGGGCGCTGCTGCGCCGGCGGCCGACCGTGGACTCCTGGCGCCGGCTGCTGGAGACCGCGCGCACCGAGTACGAGGAGTCGCTGGCGACCGGGGTGGTCCTGCGGGACTACGCCCAGGCCGGCTGACGCGACGTCAGGAAGCTTCGTCGGGCGGGCCGTCGGCCCTCCCGCGGGTCCACCGGGTCAGGCGGGGGCGCCGGGCCCGGCGGGTCGGGCGGGGGAGCCGAGCCGGTCGCCGATGGACCGGAGGCCGTCCAGGTCGTGGACGTCGCCGGGGAGGGCGGGCACCTCGACGATCGGCACGTCCGGGTAGACCGAGGCGAAGCGGTTGCGGGTGCGCCGCTCCCTCGTCATGATCTGCATCCGCTCGGCGTGCAGCCGCAGCAGCCCGGCGGCCAGGGTCTCGGCCTCCGCGGTGGCGTGCGGGGTGCCGTTCTCCTCCAGGGCCTCGGCGGCGGCCAGCGCGCGCTCGGCGGTGAGCTGCGGGGCGCCGGTGGAGTGCACCCGGTTGAGCACCAGGCCGGCCAGCGGCATGTCGTCGTCGGCCAGCCGGTCGACGAAGTAGGCGGCCTCGCGCAGCGCGTCCCGCTCCGGGGCGGCGACCACCAGGAACGCGGTGCCCTCGGCCTTCAGCAGCTGGTAGGTGCGGTCGGCGCGCTCCCGGAAGCCGCCGAACATCGAGTCCGTCGCGGAGACGAACGTCTGGATGTCGGTGAGCAGTTGGGCGCCGAAGATCTTGCCGAGGGTGCCGCTGATCAGCCCCATGCCGACGTTCAGGAACTTCATCGCGGACCGGCCGCCGACCTTGGCGGGGGCGGTCAGCAGCCGGATCACCCGGCCGTCCAGGAAGGAGCCGAGGCGGCTGGGGGCGTCCAGGAAGTCCAGCGCGGAGCGGGACGGCGGGGTGTCGACGACGATCAGGTCCCAGCGGTCCTCGGCCCGGAGCTGGCCGAGCTTCTCCATCGCCATGTACTCCTGGGTGCCCGCGAAACCGGCCGACAGCGACTGGTAGAACGGGTTGTCCATGATCGCCTTGGCGCGGTCGGGCTCCGCGTGGGCCAGCACGACCTCGTCGAAGGTCCGCTTCATGTCCAGCATCATGGCCTGGAGTTCGCCCTTCCCGCGGGTGCCCTCGACCACCCGCGGGGTGTTGTCCAGCTCGCTCAGGCCCATCGACTGGGCCAGCCGGCGGGCCGGGTCGATGGTCAGCACCACGACGCGGCGGCCGCGCTCGGCGGCGCGCAGGCCGATCGCGGCGGCGGTGGTGGTCTTGCCCACGCCGCCGGAGCCGCAGCAGACCACGATCCTGGTCCGCGGGTCGTCGATCAGGGTGTCGATGTCCAGCCCGGTCATGCCGCTCCCCGTCGTCGCGGTCGTCGCGTCGCCCGCTGCGGGCGCGCCGCCTGCCGTGCCCGCGCCGTTCCCCGGGCTCACGCCGCTCCCTGCCGCTTCAGCTCGCCCGCCAGCCGGTACAGCCCGGCCAGGTCCATGCCCTCGCCGATCAGCGGCAACTCGTAGGTGGGGAGCCGCAGTTGCTGGAGGTCGGCGCGCTGGGCGCGCTCCAGCTCGACCCGCTCGGCGTGCTCCCTGGCCTGTTCGAGCAGCGGGTCGAGCAGCGGCTCGACGTGCGCCCGGACGGTCTCCGGCTTGCGCGAGCGCCCGCCCAGTCCGGCCTCGCCGAGGGCCAGCGCGACCTCCTCGCGGTGGTCGCCGTCGGCCGCCGCCACCGCCGCCGCGTCCAGTATCGGCGGGCGCACCATGTTGACCAGCACGCCGCCGACCGGCAGGCCGGACTCGCGCAGGTCGGCGATGCCGTCCACCGTCTCCTGCACCGGCATCTCCTCCAGCAGGGTGGTGAAGTGCACCGCCGTCTCCGGGGAGCGCAGCACCCGCATCACCGCCTGCGCCTGGGAGTGGATCGGCCCTATCCGGGCCAGGCCCGCGACCTCGGAGTTGACGTTCAGGAAGCGGGTCAGCCGGCCGGTCGGCGGGGCGTCCATCACCACCGCGTCGTAGCGGCGGCGGCCGTCCGGGCCCTTGCGGCGGGCCGCCTCGCAGGCCTTGCCGGTGAGCAGCACGTCGCGCACGCCCGGGGCGACGGTGGTGGCGAAGTCCACGAAGCCGACCTTCTGCAGGGCCTTCCCGGCCCGGCCCAGCTTGTAGAACATGTCGAGGTACTCCAGCAGCGCCTGCTCGGTGTCGATGGCCAGCGCGTGCACCTCGCCGTGGCCCCGGCCGGGCAGACCGAGCTGGGCGGGCGTCACGGTGGCGACCCGGCGCTCCTCGTACGGCAGCGCGGCGATCTGGAACAGCTCGGCGATGCCCTGGCGGCCCTCCACCTCGATCAGCAGGGTGCGGCCCCCGTCGGCGGCCAGCGCCAGGGCCAGCGCGGCGGCCAGCGTGGTCTTGCCGGTGCCGCCCTTGCCGCTGACCACGTGCAGCCGGACGCCCTCCCAGTCCGGCTCGCGCGGCGGTGCCTGCTCGGTCGGCCCCGCCGTACCGCTGGTGCCCGCCACGCCCGCTCTCCGTCCGTCGCTCTCGTCCGGGGGCCCGCGGCGCCCCTCACCGCGAGGGTAACCAGCGAGCGCTCCGGATGCCGGGAGCATCCCGGTGGCCCCGGCGAATCATGCCCGCTTTGTGTCCCACCTCACACCGGCCCGGGCGGCTAGAGTCACCCCCATGACCAAGTGGGAATACGTCACCGTGCCGCTGCTCGTGCACGCCACCAAGCAGATCCTCGACACCTGGGGCCAGGACGGCTGGGAGCTCGTCCAGGTCGTCCCCGGGCCGAACCCGGAGCAGCTGGTCGCGTACCTCAAGCGCGAGAAGGAGTAGTCATGGGCCAGGTCGAGCAGAGGCTCGCCGAGCTCGGGCTGACGCTGCCCGAGGTCGCCGCCCCGGTCGCCGCGTACGTCCCGGCGGTGCGCGACGGCGTGCACGTGCTGACCTCCGGTCAGCTGCCGATGGTGTCCGGGAAGCTCCAGCTGACCGGCAAGGTCGGCGCCGAGGTCACCGCGGAGGAGGCCAAGGAGCTGGCGCAGGTCTGCGCGTTGAACGCGCTGGCCGCGGTCAAGTCCGTGGTCGGCGACCTGGACCGGGTCGAGCAGGTCGTCAAGGTGGTCGGCTTCGTGGCCTCCGCCCCCGACTTCACCGGCCAGCCCGGCGTGGTCAACGGCACCAGCGAACTGCTGGGCAAGGTCTTCGGCGAGCGCGGCGTGCACGCCCGCAGCGCGGTCGGCGTGGCGGTGCTGCCGCTGGACGCGCCGGTCGAGGTCGAGCTGATGGTCCGGGTCCGGGACTGACCGGAACCGAGCGGAACTGACCGGAACCGGTCGGTGCTGACCGGTGCTGGTCGGTCACCGGCCGGGAGGTTCGGGCGGGGCCCGTCGCCGTGCGCGGTGGCGGGCCCTTCGCGTGCGCGGCGACGGCACCGGCGGCCGCGCTGCGGTACGCCTCGGCGAGGCGGGCCCTTCGCGTGCGCGGCGACGGCGGTTAACATCCGTGAACATGCTGGAGATGCCGCCGTCCTGGCCCGACCGAATCCGCGCCCTGGCCGCCGGGGAGCTCGTCCCCGCCCCGCCCCGGGCCTCCGCCACCGTGGTGCTGCTGCGCGAGGGCGCGGCCGGGCCGGAGGCGTACCTGCTGCGCCGGCGCACCACGATGGCCTTCGCCGGCGGGATGTACGCCTACCCGGGCGGCGGGGTCGACCCGCGGGACCGGGAGGTGCGCCCGCCCTGGGCCGGGCCGACGGTCGAGGAGTGGGCCGAGCGGCTCGGAGTGGACGGGGAGACCGCCTGCGCGGTGCTGTGCGCGGCCGTCCGGGAGACCTTCGAGGAGGCCGGGGTGCTGCTGGCCGGGCCGGACGCGGGGACGCTGGTCGAGCCCCGGGACTGGGCGGCCGAGCGGGGCGCGCTGGAGCGCCACGAGCTCTCGCTGGCCGAGTTCCTGACCGAGCACCGGCTGGTGCTGCGCAGCGACCTGCTGGCGCCCTGGGCCCGCTGGGTGACCCCGGAGTTCGAGGAGCGCCGCTTCGACACCTGGTTCTTCGTGGCCGCACTGCCGCCCGGGCAGGCCGCCGCGGACACCGTCGGGGAGGCCGACCGGGTCGCCTGGCTGACCCCGGCCGCGGCGGTGGCCGGGTTCGAGGCGGGCGAGTTCGGGATGCTGCCGCCGACCGTCACCGTGCTGCGCGAGCTGCTGCCGCTGCGCACCGCGGCCGAGGCGCCGGCCGCCGCGGCGGGCCGGACGGTGGACCGGGTGCTGGGGCGCGCCGAGGTGGTCGGGAACCGCATGACGGTGCGCTGGGACGGGTATGACGAGCTGACTATCGACGGCGTGTTCCCGGCGTGAGAACCTTCCCCCGGAACGATCACCCGGCCCCGTGCCGGACCGTACCGCTGCCGGAAACCGCACCCACCGTCCCGACGCTCTGACGTACTGACCTCGGAAGGAGACTCCGATGACCCACAACGACGTGGCTCGCCGGACCTCGGCCACCCCCGCCCGCACCGTCACCCCCCGCGCCGCCGCCTGCGACGGAACGACGCCCTGGGAGACCGCCCGCCCGCTCACCCGCGCCCTGCCCGGCCGGGCCCTGCTCCGCCCGCTGCCGGCCCGCCGGCTCAGCCGCGCCGAACGGGACTCCGAGTGAGCGCGGCGCGGGCCGCCGCGAACGACCCCGAGGACACCGCGTGAGCGGCCTGCTCCCGGGCGACCCCGCCGACGCCGTCGGCGGGGTCGCCACCCCGCGCGCCCAGTGCGTGCTGGCCCCCAACCCGTCCCCGATGACGCTGGACGGCACCAACACCTGGCTGCTCTCCGAACCCGGCTCCGACCTCGCCGCCGTCATCGACCCCGGCCCGCTCGACGAGACCCACCTGCGCCGGATCGTCGACACCGCCGAGCAGCAGGGCAAGCGGATCGCCCTCACCCTGCTCACCCACGGCCACGCCGACCACGCCGAGGGCGCCGCGCGGTTCGCCGAACTCACCGGCACGCCCGTCCGCGCCCTCGACCCGGCGCTGCGGCTCGGCGAGGAGGGCCTGCACGGCGGGCAGCGCCTCGACGTCGGCGGCCTCGACCTGCGGGTCGTCGCCACCCCCGGGCACACCTCCGACTCGCTGACCTTCCACCTGCCCGCGGACGGCGCGATCCTCACCGGTGACACCGTCCTGGGCCGCGGCACCACGATGGTCGCCCACCCCGACGGGCGCCTCGGCGACTACCTCGACTCGCTGCGCCGCCTGCACACGATGGCCTCCGAGTACGGCGTCCGCACCGTCCTGCCCGGCCACGGCCCCGTCCTCGCGGACGCGCTGGGCGCCGTCGACTACTACCTGGCGCACCGGGCGGCCCGGCTCGCCCAGGTCGAGACCGCGGTCGAGGCCGGCTGCCGGACGGCCGCCGAGGTGGTCGCCCGGGTGTACGCCGACGTCGACCCGGCGCTGTGGCCCGCGGCGGAGCTCTCGGTGCGCGCGCAGCTCACGTACCTGGAGGACCGGGGCCTGATCTGAGGCGGCCGCGGCCCGCGGCCCGCGGCCCCGGAACGCGGAACCGCGCCCGGGGGCACCTGGCGGTGCGGTCGGGCGCGGTTCGGTCGGGCGCGGTGGCCGGGCGCGGTGCGGGCGGCCGGGTTCAGCGCGAGCGGCGGGAGAGGCGTTCGACGTCGAGCAGGACGACCGCGCGGGCCTCCAGCTTGAGCCAGCCGCGGCCGGCGAAGTCGGCGAGCGCCTTGTTGACCGTCTCGCGGGAGGCGCCGACCAGCTGGGCGAGCTCCTCCTGGGTGAGGTCGTGCGCGACGTGGATGCCCTCGTCGGACTGGACGCCGAAGCGGCGGGAGAGGTCGAGCAGGGCCTTGGCGACGCGGCCGGGCACGTCGGAGAAGACCAGGTCGGACATCACGTCGTTGGTGCGGCGCAGGCGGCGGGCGATGGCGCGCAGCAGGGCGATGGAGACCTCGGGGCGGGCGTGCAGCAGCGGCAGCAGGTCGCCGTGGCCGAGGCCGAGGAGCTTGACCTCGGTGAGCGCGGTGGCGGTGGCGGTGCGCGGGCCCGGGTCGAAGAGCGAGAGCTCGCCGATCATCTCGGAGGGGCCGAGCACGGCGAGCATGTTCTCGCGGCCGTCGGGGGAGGCCCGGTGCAGCTTGACCTTGCCCTCGACCACGACGTAGAGCCGGTCGCCCGGGTCGCCCTCGTGGAACAGCGACTCACCGCGGGCGAGCGTCACCTCGGTCATGGAAGCGCGGAGCTCGGCAGCCTGGTCGTCGTCGAGTGCCGCGAACAGCGCGGCGCGCCGCAGAACGTCGTCCACGAGCTTCCTCCTGCTGGTGTCTGGGCAGTGCTACTCACCACCAAGGATGACGCATGTCGCTCCGATCATATGAGGAGGGGGTGTGCCGGGGTGGGGCCTACGCGGCCATTCGCGCAGTTCGGGTAGGCGTTTCGCGCCACCGGGGAGCTACTCGCCGAGGGCCTGCCGGGCGAAGGCGCGGGTGCCGGCGACGTGGTGGCGGGCGAGGGCGGCGGCGGTCTCGGGGTCGTGGGCCTTGATGGCGTCGAGCAGTTGCTGGTGCTCGGTGCACATCGGGAGGCTGGTCTCGGCGTCGGAGGTGAGCCGGAACAGGCGGCGCAGCCGGCCGTCGAGCGGGGCCATCATGTCGCGCAGCAGCGGGTTGCCGGAGAGCTCGACGATCTCGCGGTGGAAGTCGGCGTTCAGGCTGACCGTCTCGCGCAGCCGGCCGGCCTCGGCGGCCTTGCGGGTGCGGGCCAGGATGCGTTCGAGGCCGCGGATGCCGGCGGGGGTCGCGTGCCGGGCGGCGAGGCTGGCGGCCAGGGCCTCCAGGGACTCGCGGACGGCGAAGAAGTGCTCGGCCTCGGCGGGGCCGAAGTCGGCGACGACGGCGCCGCGGCGGGCCTGGACGGAGAGGAAGCCCTCGCGTTCGAGGCGCTGCATGGCCTCGCGGACCGGGATCCGGGAGACGCCCATGCCGTCGGCGAGTTCGCGTTCGACCAGACGCTGCCCGGCGGGGTACTCGCCCTCGATGATCCGTTCGCGCAACTGGACGTAGACGAGGTCCGCCAGCGACTGGTGGGCGTCGCCGAGGGTGTCGGTCATCGGGGGCTCCAGGCGGAAGCGGGCGGACGGAGCGGGCAGTAGATCAGATCATTCCAGATCGGTGCGGACCGCCCTCTTGTTTGGTATTCGGTATACCGGATAGCTTGGCCGCCCGGCCGGTGCGGACCGGATTCACCCACTACCCCTCAGGAGGCCCCCGTGACCGCCCTCCCGCCGCCAGGCCCGCACCTGCTGCTGGACGCCGCCCTCCCGGACGGCTCCCGGGCCGACCTGCGGATCGCGGACGGCCGGATCGCCGCGCTCACCCCCGTCCCGGCCGGGCGCGAACGGGCCGAACCGGGCCCGGGCGAGGCCGCACTGGACGGGGCACTGCTGCTGCCCGCCCTGGTCGACGGGCACGCCCACCTCGACAAGACCTTCCTCGGCGCGCCCTGGCAGCCGCACCGCGCCACGGCGAACCTGCGCGAGCAGATCGCCTCCGAGCGGGCGCTGCGCCGCGAGGTCGCCGCGCAGGCCCCGGTGGCGGAGCGGGCGGAGGCGCTGGCCCGCCGGATGGCCGCGCTGGGCACCGGCTTCGTCCGCTCGCACGTCGACGTCGACCCGGACACCGGGCTGGACCACCTGCACGCCGTGCTGGAGGCGCGCGAACGGGTGCGGGAGCTGATCGACGTGCAGCTGGTGGCCTTCCCGCAGAGCGGCGTGGTGGCCGAGCCCGGGGTGGCCGGGCTGCTGGACGCGGCGCTCCGCGAGGGCGCCCAACTGATCGGCGGACTGGACCCGTTCGGCTTCGACAACGACGTGGACGGCCAGCTCGACGTGGTCTTCGGCCTCGCCGAACGGCACGGCGCGGGCGTCGACATCCACCTGCACGACGGCGGCGAGGCCGGCGCGGCGCAGCTGCGGGCGATCGCCGGGCGGACCGCGGCGCTGGGCCTGGGCGGGAAGGTCGCGGTCAGCCACGCGTACTGCCTGGGGCAGCTGGCCGAACCCGAACTCACCCGCACCGCCTCGGCGTTGGCGGCGGCCGGGGTGGCCGTGATGACCAACGGCCCGGCCCGGACCATGCCGCCGGTGAAGCTGCTGCACGAGCTGGGCGTGCTGGTGTTCGCCGGCTCCGACAACATCCGCGACGCGTGGTGGCCGTACGGCACCGGCGACATGCTGGAGCGGACCACCGTCATCGGCCTGCAGGGCGACCTGATGACCGATCAGGACCTCGTGCTGGCAGCCGAGTTCGCCACCAGCCACGCCGCCCGGGCGCTGGGCGTCGAGGAGTACGGGATCGCCGTCGGGCGGCCCGCGAACCTGGTGGCCGTCGCCGCGCACTCGGTGCCCGAGGCCGTCGCCGCGCACCCCGAGCGGCTGCTGGTGCTGCACCGCGGCCGCACCGTGCTGGACCGGCTCAACAGCCCGCTGCGGTAAGGCGGTTCAGGGCTCCGCGCACACATCCGCAGTACCCCGGAAGGATCCCCCGTGCCATGACCCCTCGGCTCCACCGATGACCGGGCACCCGCCCCGGCCGAACCGCCCGACTCACGGTTCCAGCGAGCCGTGCTCGGCGACCACCCGGCCGGCCTTCACCACCAGTTCGCGCGGCGGCAGGTCGACCACCACCTGCGGGGTGCACTCGCCGTCCACCAGCAGGAAGTCGGCGGGCGAGCCGGGCGTCAGGTCGGCCCGGGGCAGGCCGAGCAGCTCGGCGCCGCCGTGCGCGGCCAGCTCCAGGCAGTCGGTCAGCTCCTGGTCGGTGCGGGCGTCGGTGGTCCAGCCGAGCAGGTGCGCCCGGTGCAGCATGTCGGCGTTGCCGTACGGGCTCCAGGAGTCCCGGACGCCGTCCGAGCCGAGGCCGATCCGCAGACCGCGGGCCTGCAGCTCGCGGAACGGCAGCACCTGGTGCGCGGACGGGGCGACCGTGGTCAGTGCGATCCCGGCGTCCGCCAACACGTCTGCGGTACGGGCGAGTTCGGCGGCGGGCAGTTCGGGCAGGCAGAACGCGTGGCTGGCCGTCACCCGGCCCTGCAGGCCGGCCGCGACCGTCCGGGCGGCGAGTTCGCGCAGCGGGCCGAGGCCGGCCGCGCCGCGGTCGTGCAGGTGCACGTCCAGCAGCACGCCGTACCGCTCGGCCAGGCCGAACAGCAGGTCGAACTGCTCGCGGCCGTCCGCGCTGCCGCCGTCGAAACCGGCCGGGTCGATGCCGCCGACCGCGTCCACCAGGTGCTCGCGGGCCGCCTCGGTCAGCAGCTCCGCCACGCCCGGGGTGCGCACCACGCCGTGCTGCGGGAACGCCACCGACTGCACGTCCAGCTTTCCGGCCAGCCGCCCGGCGGCCTCGCGCAGGCCGGTGGCGCCGGCCAGGCCGTACGCGGGGGCGACGTCCACGTGCGCGCGGACGGCGCGGGTGCCGCGGGTCACCGCGTGGGCCAGCAGGCGGTGCGCGCGCTCGCCGATCGGGGCCCGCTGGTGCTCGTACAGCTCGACGTCGCCGACCACGTACTCCGGGAGGCTGTGCGCCGGACGGCGGCTGTACCAGGGCTCGCCCCAGCTGGTCTTGTCCGGGTGGATGTGCGCGTCCACCAGCGTCGGCAGCGCGATCCGGCCGCCGCCCTCCAGCACGGACGACGGGTGCGCGCCCGGCGGGAGTTCGGCGGCCAGGACGCCGTCCACGGCGACCAGGTCGGTGACCGGGCCGCCGAACGGGCGGACCTGGCGGAACAGCGTGACGTGCATGGTGTCGCTCCCGGGGCGGTGCTGAAGGCTCTGTCCGGAACCAATCAAACCGCTTCCGGGGTTTCAGTCAACTTGCTTGCACTGCAAGGGAGTTGACGCTTCAGGCTGCCCGGGCTGAGGTGTGCGGCGCGGCCTGCGGGCCCGAGTACGGGACGGGCGGGTCGGCGGGGACGGACAGCACCGGGCAGCGGGCGTGGGCGCGGCAGTGGTGCTCGGTGCGCGCGCCGCGCAGGTGCGGCAGGCCGGGACGGCGGTGGCCGTCGGAGCCGAGCAGCAGCAGGTCCTCCGGGCCGCCGACCGCCGCCACCAGCGCGGGCCCGGCCGGGCCGGCCGCCACCACCGGGCGAACCACCACCCCACCCGGCCAGCCCCCGACCGCGTGCCGCAGCGCCGCGTCCAGCAGCCGCCGGGCCGCCGCGTCGGACGGGCACCCGGCCAGCAGCGGCACCAGCACCGCGCCCCGGGCCGCCGCCTCCGGCACCGCCCGCCGCAGCGCGGCCAGACTGCCCGGCGAACCGTCCACGCCGACCACCACCAGGGGTTCCCGCGCCATGACGGCCACCTCCTCGTTCTCCTCCCCGTTCCCTCCTCGTTCCCCTTCTCCAGTGAACGCCCGTCCGGGGCGGCCGGGCGTCAAGGCGGCGTCGGGAAACCGGCGGTGGGCGTCAGGGAGGCGTCAAGGCGCGGCTCGGGGCCCGTCCGGGCAGGTCTGCTGGTGGGACGCGGGCCCCGGCGACCGGAAGGCCGGGGCCCGCGCACCCGGCGGCACGAGCCGGGACGCATCGCGGGACGGGCCGGAGCGGTCCGGAAGGGGACGGAGGGCGTGATGGCGGAGCCGGTGCGCGTCGTGGTCGGAGTCAGCGGGTCGCTCGGCAGCCTGGCCGCCCTGCACCGCGCCGTCGCCGAGGCCCGGCGGGCGGGCGACCGGGCGGGCGGCGGTGCGGGTGGCGGCGCGGAGGTGTTGGTGCTGCACGCCTGGGAGCCGCCCGGCGGCGAGTTCGGGTACCGGCGCTCGCCCTGCCCGCCGCTGCTGTCCGCCGTCCGGGCCGCCGCCGAGGAGCGGCTGGCCGGGGCGCTGGCGGAGGCGTTCGGCGGGGCCGACCCCGGCGTGCCCGTCACCGCCCGGACGGTGCGCGGCGAGCCCGCCGCCGTCCTGCTCGCCGCCGCGGACCGGTCCGGCGACCTGCTGGTGCTCGGCCCGTCCGGCCCCTGGTGGCACCGCGGCCTGCGCCGCCCCGTCCCCACCCGCTGCGTGCGCGCGGCCCGCTGCCCGGTGCTGGTGGTGCCGCGGCCCGAACTCGCCCTGGTGCTGGACGGGTTGAGCGGGCGCGGGGTGGACGCGGAGCTGCGCGGGCTGGTCGGTTCGGGTCGGCGGACGGGCGGCCGGGGATGAGCGCGGCGACGGTGCCGGGGCGGCTGCCGGCCGACCTGTCGGCGGTGCTGGCGCTGCTCACGGGGGCCGGGCTGGCCGCCGGGCTCGGCCTGCTGGGGGAGCTGCGGCCCGGCTGGTTCGCACTGACGGTGTTCACCGCCGGGTGCGCGGCCCTCGGCGGGTGGTCGAGGCCGGTGGCGGCGCCGCTGATCGGCCTGGCGGTCTGGCTGTTCCACAACGGTTTCGCGGAGCACCGGCACGCCGAGCTCGGCTGGTCCCGGCCGGCCGTCGAGGCCGGGCACCTCGCGCTGCTCACGGGCGCGGCCCTGCTCGCCGCCCTGGCGGGTGGGGTGTCGGCCCGGTGGCGGGCGGCGGGCCGGACGACGGGCCGGACGACGGGGTGACGGCGCGGTGAGCGGCGGCGGCCGGGGCTGTGGGGCCCGGCCGCCGCGAACGGGAGCGGCCCGGACGGTGCGTGGGGGCATCGTCCGGGCCGCGGCCGGTCCGGGCGTCGCGGTCCGGCAGCCGCGGGGCGGGCGGGGGCGCGGGCGGTGCCCGGGAGGGGCTCGGGTGGCGTCCGGCGTGCGGCGGTTTCGTGGAAGCGCTCCCAAGAAAGGTCAGTACGCGTCTTCTGCCCGGGCGGTGAATCGAAGTACAAAGGATCCAGCGGAAGTTCGGGCTGTGGGGGCCGGAACGGCCGCACCCGGGGCGGCCTGGGCGGTGCGTGGGGGTACTGCCTGGGTCGCCGGGTTTCCGCCCGGTTCCCGCCGGGGTTCCTGCCCGGGCCCGCCGGTTCCGCGCGGGGCGTTCC
Source organism: Kitasatospora sp. NRRL B-11411 (assembly GCF_000721345.1). NCBI lineage: Bacteria > Bacillati > Actinomycetota > Actinomycetes > Kitasatosporales > Streptomycetaceae > Kitasatospora > Kitasatospora sp. NRRL B-11411. Next base: position 16,801 of record NZ_JOGH01000062.1, read on the forward strand.
ACAATGGACGGCATGAGCGCGCACGAGGACGGACTTCCCGCGGTGGCCCGGCTGCTGGCCGGGGGCGGGGTGGTGGTGCTGAGCGGGGCCGGGCTGTCGACCGAGTCCGGGATTCCGGACTACCGGGGGCCGGACGGGGTCCGCCGGAACCGGGCGCCGATGACGTACCAGGAGTTCGTGGCGGGGGAGCCGGCCCGGCGGCGGTACTGGGCGCGCAGCCACGCGGGGCGGGCGGTGATCGCCGGGGCGCGGCCGAACGCGGGGCACCTCGCGGTGGCCCGGCTGCGGGAGGCGGGCCGGGTGGCGGCGGTGATCACCCAGAACGTGGACGGCCTGCACCGGGCCGCGGGCACCGCCGACGCGGTCGAACTGCACGGCGGCCTGGACCGGGTGGTCTGCCTGGACTGCGGCGCCCGCAGCCCCCGCGCCGAGCTGGACGAGCGCCTCGCCGCCCTCAACCCGGCCTTCCGGGACGCCGGTTCGCGGATCAACCCGGACGGCGACGTCGAGCTGCCGGACGACCTGGTGGCCTCGTTCGCCGTCGCGCCGTGCGCCTCCTGCGGCGGCGTGCTCAAGCCGGACGTGGTGTTCTTCGGCGAGAGCGTCCCCAAGGAGCGGGTCGAGCACTGCTACCGGCTGGTGGACGAGGGCCGGGCCCTGCTGGTGCTCGGGTCCTCACTGGCGGTGCTGTCCGGCCTGCGCTTCGTGCGGCACGCCGCGAAGGCCGGCAAGCCGGTCGCCATCGTCACCCGCGGCACCACCCGCGGCGACGACCTGGCCGCGGTCCGGGTGGACCGTCCGCTCGGCGAGGCCCTGACCGCTCTGGCCGCGCCCTTCGCGCGGTAACCGCGCAGGTCGCGCAGGTCGCGGCGCAGGCTGCGGCGGGGGTCCGTCAAGGGGGCGTCAAGGTCGCGCGGGCGGCCGTATGGGGGGCGTCAGGGAGCGCGGGGACGGCCGGTTCCGCTGCTTGGCTCGGGGGTGCCGGGAAAAGCACCGGTTCCGTTCCGAGCCACCTTGGTGGATGCCATGTCAGACCTGATCTACGTCGGTGTCACGGTCGCCGTGTTCGCCGTCATCGCCCTGATCGCGCGGGGGGTGGAGAAGCTGTGAGTGCCGCGCACATAGCCGGTCTCCTCGTCGCCGCCGCGCTGGTCGGGTACCTCGTCCTCGCGCTGATCCACCCGGAGAAGTTCTGACATGGGTGCGACTCTCGCCGGGTGGCTGCAGGCCGTCGCCCTGGTCGGCGCGCTGGCCCTGTGCTACCGCCCCCTGGGTGACTACATCGCCCACCTGCTGACCTCCGCCAAGCACCTGAGAGCCGAGCGCGGTCTCTACAAGGTGGTCGGCGTCGACGCCGACGCCGACCAGCGCTGGCCGGTGTACCTGCGGTCGGTGCTGGCGTTCTCCGCGCTCTCCGTGCTGTTCCTGTACGGGCTGATCCGGCTGCAGACCCACCTGTTGCTGTCGCTCGGGGTGCCGGAGATGGAGGCGCACCAGGCGTGGAACACCGCGATCTCGTTCACCACCAACACCAACTGGCAGTCGTACAGCGGTGAGTCCGCGATGGGGCACCTGGTGCAGATGGCCGGGTTGGCGGTGCAGAACTTCGTCTCGGCGGCGGTCGGCATCGCGGTGGTGGCGGCGTTGATCCGCGGGTTCACCCGCAACCGCACCGACCGGGTCGGCAACTTCTGGGTCGACCTGACCCGGATCGTGCTGCGGCTGCTGCTGCCGATCTCGATCGTCTTCGCCCTCGTGCTGGTCGCCAGTGGCGTGGTGCAGAACTTCCACGGCTTCGAGCAGGTGACCACCCTCGGCGGTGGCACCCAGTCGGTCCCCGGCGGGCCGGTGGCCTCGCAGGAGGTCATCAAGCTGCTGGGTACCAACGGCGGCGGCTTCTACAACGCCAACTCGGCGCACCCGTTCGAGAACCCGACCGGTTTCACCAACCTGCTGGAGGTGTTCCTGCTGCTGGTGATCGCCTTCGCCCTGCCGCGGACCTTCGGCAAGATGGTCGGCGACCACCGCCAGGGCTACGCGATCGTCGCGGTGATGGGCCTGTTCTGGGTGGCCTCGGCGGCGTTGATCACCTTCTTCGAGCACCAGCACTCCGGCAGCGCGCTGCAGGCGGCCGGCGCGGCGATGGAGGGCAAGGAGCAGCGCTTCGGCGTCGCGGCCTCCAGCCTGTTCGCGGCGTCCACCACGCTGACCTCGACGGGTGCGGTGAACTCCTTCCACGACTCGTTCACGCCGCTGGGCGGCGGCCTGACGGTGTTCGACATGATGCTCGGCGAGATCGCGCCCGGCGGCACCGGCTCCGGCCTGTACGGGATGCTGATCCTCGCGATCGTCGCCGTCTTCGTGGCGGGTCTGATGGTCGGCCGCACCCCCGAGTACCTGGGCAAGAAGCTCGGCGGCCGGGAGATGAAGTTCGCCTCGCTGTACATCCTCACCACCCCCGCCATCGTGCTGATCGGCGCGGGTACCGCGATCGCGCTGCCCGGCGAGCGGGCCGGGATGCTGAACGACGGCGCGCACGGCTTCTCCGAGGTGCTGTACGCGTTCACCTCGGCGGCGAACAACAACGGTTCCGCGTTCGCGGGCATCACGGTGAACACCACCTGGTACGACACGGCGCTGGGCCTGGCGATGGTGTGCGGCCGGTTCCTGCCGATGGTGTTCGTCCTCGCGCTGGCCGGTTCGCTCGCCCGGCAGCGGCCCGTCCCGGCGAGTGCGGGAACGCTGCCCACGCACCGGCCGCTGTTCGTCGGCCTGCTGTCGGGCGTCGTGCTGATCGTCGTCGGCCTCACCTACTTCCCGGCCCTGGCCCTCGGGCCGATCGCAGAAGGTCTCCACTGATGTCCACCACCGTCCCTGAAGTTCCGCAGCGGGCCGCGGGCGGCCTGCTCGATCCGAAACTGCTGCTCGCCGCGCTGCCCGACGCGGTGCGCAAGCTCGACCCCCGGGTGATGGTGAAGAACCCGGTGATGTTCGTGGTCGAGGTCGGCTCGGTGGTCACCACCGTCGCCGCGGTCGCCCACCCGTCGGTGTTCGGCTGGGCGATCACGCTCTGGCTGTGGCTGACCACCGTCTTCGCCAACCTGGCGGAGGCCGTCGCCGAGGGCCGCGGCAAGGCCCAGGCCGACACCCTGCGCAGGGCCAGGACCGAATCCGTCGCCCGACGCCTCACCGGCTGGCCCGCCTCGTCGGCCGAGGAGGAAGTCCCGGGCACCGCACTGCGGTTGGGCGACCACGTGGTGGTCGAGGCCGGGCAGGTGATCCCGGGTGACGGCGACGTGGTGGAGGGTGTCGCGTCGGTGGACGAGTCGGCGATCACGGGCGAGTCCGCGCCGGTGATCCGGGAGTCCGGCGGCGACCGCAGCGCGGTGACCGGCGGCACCAAGGTGCTGTCCGACCGGATCGTCGTCAAGATCACCTCCGAGCCGGGCAAGACCTTCATCGACCGGATGATCGCCCTGGTGGAGGGCGCGGCCCGGCAGAAGACGCCGAACGAGATCGCCCTGAACATCCTGCTGGCCTCCCTGACCGTGGTCTTCCTGATCGCCGTGGTGACGCTGCAGCCGATGGCCGCCTACGCGGGCGCCCCGCAGCCGACGATCGTGCTGGTCGCGCTGATCGTGGCGCTGATCCCCACCACGATCGGCGCGCTGCTCTCGGCGATCGGCATCGCCGGCATGGACCGTCTCGTGCAGCGCAACGTGCTCGCCATGTCGGGCCGGGCGGTGGAGGCCGCGGGCGACGTCAACACGCTGCTGCTGGACAAGACCGGCACCATCACGCTCGGCAACCGGCAGGCCGCCGAGTTCCTGCCCGCGTCCGGGGTCACGGTCGAGGAGCTGGCGGACGCCGCGCAGCTGTCCTCGCTGGCGGACGAGACCCCGGAGGGCCGTTCGATCGTCGTCCTCGCCAAGACCGGGTACGGCCTGCGGGCCCGCGCCCAGGGCGAGTTGGCGCACGCCGCCTGGGTGCCGTTCACCGCGCAGACCCGGATGTCGGGCGTGGACCTGGACGGCCGGCAGGTCCGCAAGGGCGCGGCCGGGTCGGTCGCCAACTGGGTGACGGGCAGCGGTGGTTCGGTCGGCGCGGACGTGTCCTCGCTGGTCGACGGGATCTCCGCGGCGGGCGGCACCCCGCTGGTGGTGGCCGAGCGCGAGGGCGGCGGCGTGCCGCGGGTGCTCGGCGTGATCCACCTCAAGGACGTGGTGAAGGAGGGCATGCGGGAGCGCTTCGAGGAGCTCCGCCGGATGGGCATCAAGACCGTTATGATCACCGGTGACAACCCGCTGACCGCCCGGGCGATCGCCCAGGAGGCGGGCGTCGACGACTTCCTCGCCGAGGCCACGCCCGAGGACAAGATGGCGCTGATCAAGCAGGAGCAGGAGGGCGGCAAGCTGGTCGCCATGACCGGCGACGGCACCAACGACGCCCCGGCGCTCGCCCAGGCCGACGTGGGCGTGGCGATGAACACCGGCACCATGGCGGCCAAGGAGGCCGGCAACATGGTGGACCTCGACTCCAACCCCACCAAGCTGATCGAGATCGTCGAGATCGGCAAGCAACTGCTGATCACCCGGGGCGCGTTGACGACCTTCTCGATCGCCAACGACGTCGCCAAGTACTTCGCGATCATCCCGGCGATGTTCGCGGGCGTCTACCCGGGCCTGCGGCACCTCAACGTCATGGGCCTGCACAGCCCGACCTCCGCGATCACCTCGGCGGTCGTCTTCAACGCCCTGGTCATCGTCGGCCTGATCCCGCTCGCCCTGCGCGGCGTCAAGTACCGCCCCACCGACGCGAGTTCGCTGCTGTCCCGGAACATCGGAATCTACGGGATCGGCGGCCTGATCGTGCCGTTCGTCGGCATCAAGGCGATCGACCTGGTCGTCCAGTTCGTCCCCGGCCTCAACTGACAAGAGAGGAGAACGAGACATGCCCACCTTCCTGCGCACCCACCTCACCGCGCTGCGGATGCTGCTGGTGATGACCGTGATCCTCGGCATCGCCTACCCGCTGCTGGTCACCGGCGTCAGCCAACTCGCCTTCCGGCAGAGGGCGAACGGCTCGATCGTCGAGGTCGACGGCAAGCCGGTCGGCTCCAGCCTGCTCGGCCAGCGCTTCGACCTGCCGCAGTCCGACCCGAGCGCACCGGCCCGGCCCGACCCGAAGTGGTTCCAGCCCCGCCCCTCCGCGGGCGGCTACGACCCGGCCGCCTCCGGCGCCTCCAACCTCGGCCCGAACAGCGCCGACCTGCTGAAGGCCGTGCAGGAGCGCCGGGCCGCGATCGCCGCCTTCGACGGCGTCGACCCGGCCACCGTCCCGCCGGACGCGCTGACCGCCTCCGGTTCCGGACTCGACCCGCACATCTCCGTCGCCTACGCCAAGGAACAGGTCGGCCGCGTCGCCCGGGAACGCGGCCTCCCCGCCGCACAGCTCGACCGGCTGGTCGAGGAGCACACCGACGGCCGCTCGCTCGGCTTCCTCGGCCAGCCCGGCGTCAACGTCCTCGAACTCAACCGGGCTGTCGCCGAACTCAAGTGACGGACCGTCAATTCCCTGCGCAGGCCGTCCCGGACGCTCCCCCGTCCGGGACGGCCGACCGTATGCCAGGCCGACTCCCGTGCCGTGCAGCCGAGAAGAGTCGCCATGCCCGCCGACGACGGGCCCGCCGTCAGGGCCGGTCGCACCCCGCGCCCGGGCCGGGCACCCACGCGTCCAGGCCCGCGACCACGCTGCCCGCGACCGTGCCCAGCAGCGCGCCCGCGACGACGTCGCCCGGGTAGTGGACGCCGGTGTGGACCCGGGAGTAGCCGACCGTCGCGGCCAGCAGCCCGAGCGGCGCCGCCGCCCACGGCAGCTGGGAGGAGACCCCGGTGGCGAAGGCGAACGCCGACGCGGTGTGCCCGGACGGGAAGGACGCCGACTCGGGCATCGGCACGTGCCGGGCCTCGGGGACCTTCCCGCCGACCCGGTCCGGCCGCGGGCGGCGGGCCAGCGTCTTGCCGAGCAGGTTCGCCGCCGCCGAGGCCACCGCCACCGACCCGAGGCCCACCAGCGCGGCCCGGCGCGGCCGCCCCGGCAGCAGGGCCAGCCCGCAGGCCACCGCGATCGAGACCTTCGAGTTGTTCGCGGCCGTGGACAACTGCCGCAGCCGCTCGTCCAGGGTCGGTGTCGGGGTCGCCGCCACCGCGACGTACACCGCCTCGTCCACCGCCGAGAAGTCCGCCACCACGCGCTGTCCCGCCAGCACCCACCGCGTCAACGCCCGCACTACGCACCGCCGTTCGGATCGGTCCGGCCCGACGCCAGGTGCGCCAGCCGGCTCCACTTCAGGGCCGGTACCGGGGCCACCGTGCCCGGCCGGTCGCGCGGGACCCGCACCCGCAGCGCACCGGGCCGGATCGTGCAGCGCACCGGCACGTCCAGTTCCAGGGCCTCGCCGTCCACCGCGACCGGGATGCTCGCCACGTCCGCCGTGACCAGCACCTCGCGGCCGACCAGGACCGTCACCGCCTCCGCACTCGTACCACGCAGCGCCAGGTCGGCGGCCTGCGCCGCGCCGTCCACCCGCACCCCGAGGACGCCGAGCGCACCGCGGTCCATCCGCGAACGCCGCCCCGGGTCGAGCAGGTCGCCCGCGTCGTACGGGTTGTTGCTGACCAGGACGGCCTGCGGGCGCTCCAGCCGCTGCCCGCCGGCCTCGGCGGCGAGCTGCGCGCCCGCGTAGCCGACCAGCAGGTCCGGCAGCATGGCCAGGATGGTGGCGGCCTTCGCGTCCCGGTACTCGGGGTTCTGCACCACCTCCGCGTAGGTGCCGAACGAGACGTTGTTGACGAAGGCCCGGCCCGCGACCTCGCCGAGGTCGACCCGCAGTTCGACGCCGTCGGCGAGCGCGTCCAGGCAGCGGGCCGGGTCGTCGCGGTCCAGGCCCAGGTCGAGCGCGAAGTGGTTGCGGGTGCCCGCCGAGACCACCAGGAACGGCAGCCCGTGCCGGGCCGCGACCTGCGCCACCAGCGCCTGGGTGCCGTCACCGCCCGCCACGCCCAGCAGGTCGGCGCCGTCCGCGACGGCCCGCTCGGCCAGCTCGGTGACGTCCTGCTGCGCGTCCGGGTCCAGCAGCACCACCTCCGCACCCAACTCCCGGGCCCGCTCCGCCAGGTGGAACTTCCCCACCTTCCCGCCGCCGGACTTCGGATTCATGATCAGGACGGCCTTGCGCGGCGGATCGACCTCCCGCTCCGGCATCTCCCGGGACCGCCCGGCCGCGCGCAGCGCCGCCCGGGCCAGCCACAGACCCGCCGCCCACAGCGCCACCGCGCCCAGCACCCACGGCCACGTCCCGCCGCCCACGTACAGCACCACCGCGCCCACCGGGGCCGCCACCGCCAGCAGCACCCCCAGCCAGCGCACCGGCCCGCGCCGCGACAGCGCCCACCACCCGCCGACCGCCATCAGCGCCAGCGCGGCCACCCCGACCGCCACCACCAGCGCCCCGCGCAGCCCGGCCCCGGCGGCCAGCAGCAGCACCGCCGCCAGCCCGCACCCGATCGCCGCCCGCGCCGACCACACCGCCCTCGCCGGCCACACCGACCTCGCCGCCTCTCCCATCCGTCGACCGTAACGCCCTGTCAGCTACCCCGCCCGGCACGCCGCATCCCTGTGGCAGAATCCGCCGGGTGACCATCCGGGTGCTGATCGCCGACGACCAGGAGATGGTGCGGCGGGGACTGCGGCGCATCCTGGAGACCCAGCCGGACCTCACCGTGGTCGGCGAGGCCGGCGACGGGGTCGCCACCGTCGAGGCGGCCCGCGCGCTGCGCCCGGACGTCGCCCTGGTGGACGTCCGGATGCCCCGGATGGACGGCCTGGAGGTGGTCCGGCAACTGTGCGGGCCGGGCGCCGACCCGCAGGTCCGGGTGGTCGTGGTGACCACCTTCGACCTGGACGAGTACGTGTACCCGGCGCTGCGCGGCGGCGCGTCCGGCTTCCTGCTCAAGCGCTCCGGACCGGCGCTGCTGATCGAGGCGGTGCGCGCCGCGGTGGCCGGGGACAGCCTGATCAGCCCGTCCGTCACGGTCCGGCTGCTGCGCCACGTCACCGGGCGCCGCCCCGGCGCGGACCCGCTGGCGGAGCCGCTGACCCCGCGCGAGACGGAGATCGCCCGGGAGGTCGCCGAGGGCCGCACCAACGCCGACATCGCGGCCGCGCTGTTCATCTCGGCGGGCACCGTCAAGACCCATGTCGCGCACATCCAGCGCAAGTTGGGCGTCCGCAACCGGGTCGGCATCGCCATGCGGGCGTTCGAGCTCGGCTACCTCACCGACCTGCCGGGCGGCCCGGCGTGAGCACTCGCCGGGCGGCGGCGAGCACCGGCCGGGTTGCGGCGAGCGCCCGCCGGGCGGCGGTGAGCACCCGCCGGATGGGGGCGACGGCCGCCGCCGCGCTGCTGCTGCTCGTCCCCGCGCCGTTCGGCCCGTGGCCGGTCTGGCTCCCGGCGCTCACCGCCGCCGCGGTGCTCGCCCTCACCGCGCTGGGCGGCCCGGCGGCGGTGTGCTGGGCCGCCGGGCTCTCGCTGGCCGCCGACCTCGGCCAGGTCGGCGAGAACGGGCCGGCGCTGCTCTGGATGCCGGTCGAGTACGCGCTGCTGCTGGTGCTCACGGTGCGCGCCGTGCGGCGGCTGCCCGGCCGCCGGGCCTGGTGGGGCGGGGCGCTCGGCGCGCTGGCCGGGCTGGCCCTGCCGCTGCGCTTCGCGCTCCGGCAGCCGCACCCGCTGGACGCCTCGGTCGCCGGACTGCTCATCGCCGCCCTGCCGGTCGCCGCGGCCGTCGGCACCGGCCTGTACCTGCGCCGGCAGGACGAGCGGCGGACCCGCGCGGTCGACGACGCCCGCCGCGCACAGCGCCTGGCCGTCGCCGGGGACCTGCACGACTACGTCGCCCACGAGCTGACCGGCATCCTGCTGGAGGTGCAGGCCGCGCGGCTCGGCGGCCACGACGAGGCGGAGAACGCCCGGCTGCTGGCCCGGCTGGAGGCCGCCGGGCAGCGCGCGCTGGCCTCCATGGACCACACCCTGGACGCCCTGCGGGCCCCCGACGGCGCCGCGCCCCGCCGCCACACCCTGGCCGAACTCCCGGCGCTGCTCGGCCACTTCCCGACCCCGCCCGCCCTGCACGGCCTGGCCGGACTGCCCGCCCTGCCGCCCGCCGTCGAGGACGCCGCCTACCGGGCGGTGCTGGAGGCGCTCACCAACGTCCGCCGCCACGCCCCCGCCGCGGACCGGGTCACCGTCACGCTCGCCCACGCCCCCGGCAGCGGCCTCACCGCCACCGTCACCGACGGCGGCCCCACCCACCCGCACCCCCGCCCGGGCGGCGGCAGCGGCCTCGACGCGCTGCGCACCCGGCTCGCCGCGCTCGGCGGCGAACTGGCGGCCGGCCCGCTCGGCCCGGCCGGCCCCGGCTGGCGGGTCGAGGCCCGGATCCCGACCGGCGACTGACCCCCGCGGCCGACGGCCCCGAACGCGCTGGCGGTCCCGAACGCGCCGACGGCCCCGAACGTGCCGACGGCCCCGGCCGTGCCGGTGGAATTGACCGTGCCGGTGGCCCCGAACACGCCGGTGGCGCACGGCAGTTCGCCGTGCGCCACCGTCACCGCCACCTCCCGCGTTCCTACTCCTCGACGGGCGTGCCGTCGGCCGCGATCCGGGCGAAGCCCAGGTACGGGCGCAGCGCCTTCGGCAGCAGCACCGAGCCGTCGGCCTGCTGGTGCTGCTCCAGCACCGCCGCGATGGTCCGGCCCAGCGGCAGGCCCGAGCCGTTGACGGTGGCGGCCGGGGTCGGCTTGCCCTTCTCGTCCCGGGTGCGGATGCCGGCCCGGCGGCCCTGGAAGGTGCCGAAGTCCGAGACCGAGGAGATCTCCCGGTAGGTGTCCTGGCTGGGCAGCCACACCTCCAGGTCGTACGTCAGGCGCGACGAGAAGCCGGTGTCGCCGGCCGCCAACGTGACGACGCGGTAGGCGAGTTCGAGCTCCTGCAGGCAGGTCTCGGCGTGCGAGACCATCAGCAGCATCTGCTCCCGGGCCTGTTCGGCGGCGCAGATCCGGACCATCTCGACCTTCGAGAACTGGTGCAGCCGGATCAACCCGCGGGTGTCGCGCCCGTACGAGCCGGCCTCCGAGCGGAAGCACGGGGTGTGCGCGGTGAGCGCCAGCGGCAGTTCGGCGGGCGGGACGATCTCGTCCGCGTACAGGTTGGTCAGCGGCACCTCGGCGGTCGGGATCAGGAACAGGTCCCGGTCCGCGACGCCGGTCCGGAACAGGTCCTCCTCGAACTTCGGCAGCTGCCCGGTGCCGGTCATGGTGCGCCGGTTGACCAGGTACGGCACCGCGTGCTCGACGTACCCGTGCCGGCGGGTGTGCACGTCCAGCAGCAGGGCGACGATCGCCCGCTCCAGGGCGGCACCGGCACCGCGCAGCACGCTGAAGCGCGAGCCCGACAGCTTGGTGGCCCGGCCGAAGTCCATGATGCCCATGGTCTCGCCGAGGTCGACGTGGTCCTTGGGCGTGAAGTCGAAGTGCTGGGGCTCGCCGACCCGGCGCAGCTCGCGGGCGTCCTCGTCGGAGAAGCCGTCGGGGGCCTCGTCGTCGGGCAGGTTGGGGATGGTCAGCAGCAGGTCGGTCAGCTCCTGCTGGACCTGCTCCAGCTCCGCCTCGTTCTGCTGCACCTGCTCCTTGAGCGCGCGGGCGGTCTCCTTCAGCTCGGTGACGTCCCCGCCCTGCTTCGCGGTGCGCTGCACCTCCTGGGCGACCTGCTTCGAGCGGGCCCGCAGCTCGTCGCCGGCCTGGATGCCGCTGTTGCGGCGGGACTGCAGCGCCTCCAGCGCGGACAGGTCGAGCCGGTAGCCACGACGTGCCAGAAGCCGGACGGCTTCGTCCCCCAGGTCGATCAGGACGCGGGCATCATGCATCGGAGTCGGTTCTCCTCTGAGTACGGCGGTTGCAGCGGGTGGATTCGCCCCGACCGTAGCAGGGGCGGGGAAGCCGCTGCAGCGCCTTTCGGGCCCGCCGCGCGCGGGGCGCGCCCTCCCTTGCGGAGATGATCCCTGCAGAGATAATCTCTGCAGAGAGGAAATCGAATGGAACACCGACCGCAGGGGGAACCGCCATGTGGCAGCACGAGTACACCGCCGAGACCGCCGCCGCGCCGAGTGCCGTCTGGGCCGTGCTCAGCGACCTCGACCACTGGACCGACTGGGACACCTCGATGGAGGCCGTCGCCCTGGAGGGCCCGTTCGAGGTCGGCGGCCGGGTCTCGATGACCCCGACCGGGCAGGAGCCGATCGTCTCCGTCATCACCCGGATCGAGGCGGACCGCGCCTACGCCGACCGCACCGAGTTCGGCGGCGCCGTACTGGACTTCTCGCACACCCTCACCGCCCTCCCCGCTGGCGGCACCCGGGTGGTCCACCGCCTGGAGATCACCGGCCCCGAGGCCGACCAACTCGGCCCCGAACTCGGCCCGATGATCACCGAGGACTTCCCGGACGCGATGGCCGCCCTGCTGGCCCGCGCCGAACGGACCGCCTGACCGTCCGACCGCCTGACCGTCCGACCGGGGCGACCGTCCGACCGTGTTGGATGGTCCGGCCGACCGGAAACGCCGGAGACGCACGAAGGAGGACGGGACGATGGACGGACTGGTCGAGGGCCCGGCGAACAGCCCCGGCTTCTGGCTCTGGCACGCCACCCTGCGCTGGCAGCGCGAGGTCGCCGCCGCCCTCGCCCCGTACGATCTGACGCACCCCCAGTTCGTGCTGCTCTCCTGCGCCTGGTGGCTCAACGAGCAGGGCGCCACCCCCAACCAGCAGGAGCTCTCCGCCCAGGCCGGCACCGACGTCCGCACCACCTCCCAGGTGGTGCGGAAACTGGAGGCCAAGGGCCTGCTCGACCGCACCACCGACCCCGACGACACCCGGGCCCGCCGCCTGCGCATCACCCCCCGCGGCACCGCCCTCGCCCGCGCCGCGATCCCGGCCGTCGAGGCGGTCGACCGCACCTTCTTCACCCCGGCCGCCCACGGCTCCCCGTCCCTCGCCCCGGACGCCCTCAGCCACCTGCTCCGCCGCCTGACCGAAGCCCCGTAACCCCCGGCCCGGACAGCCCCGGCCCCGCGCGGCCTCGGCTCTGCGCGGCCTCAGCCGCGGGCGACGAACTCCGCCACCACCGGCCCCAGCACCTCCGGCGCGACCTCGTGGGTCTGCCCCGCCAGGGTGCGGTACTCGGCGCCCGCGGCGGCGGCCGTCGTGGTGGCGGCGTCGCGCAGCATCGCGGGGCTGAACTCGCCGTCGGCGACCAGCACCGGCACCGGCAGCCCGGCCAGCAGCGCGGTCGGCACCGGCGCGCCCGCCGCCCCGTCCAGCACCTCCGCGTCGTTGACCAGGGTCGGCGCCACCGCCACGAAGGCCGGCCACACCGGCGACTGCCGCAACTGCTCGACCATCGGCTCGGGGGAGCCGACGAAGACCATGAACCGGGCCACCGCGTCGCCCGGCTCGCCCGCCAGGACGTCCTTCTCGACGCCCGCCCGGTACTCCGCGAACCGGGCGCGCTGCTCCTCGGAGGTGCTGAACGGCGGCTCGTACGCCACCACCCGCTCCACCCCGATGCCCGCCCCCGCCGCCCGCAGCGCGAGCGCCGCCCCGGAGGACAGACCCAGCAGCGTCGCCCGGCCGCCCGCCGCCGCGACGACCGCCGCCAGGTCCTCCACCTCCCGCTCCACGGCGTACGGCCCGCCCGCACCGCTCTCCCCGCGCCCGCGCCGGTCGTAGCTGAACACCCGGTGCGCCCCGGCGAGTTCGGCCGCGAGACCGCCCGACGGCCCGAACGCGCGGTGGCACAGCGCGCCGTCCACGATCACCACGGCCGGGCCGCTGTCACCCGCCACCTGGTGGGCGATCCGGGTGCCGTCGGCGGAGGTCACGTACTCGGTCATGCCAACTCCCTGTTGAATGGCTCTGGTTGCTCTGGTTGCTCTGGATGCTCTGGTTGTGCTGATTGCTCTGGTTTTCCGACCGGCCGCGCCCGGCCGCGCCCGACCCCGCCCCGCTCACCTGCCGGCGTCGGCCAGGGTGTGCGCGACCAGCGCGTTGGCGTGCCCGTGGCCCAGCCCGTGCTCGGACTTCAGCCAGGCCACCAGCTCCATGTGCTTGGTCAGCGGCGAATCGGTGATCAACTGCTGCCACTCGGCGATCGGACGCCCGTACTTCTGCTCGATCGAGGGGAAGTAGCTGGCCGGTCCCTTGACGCTCATCTGCTCGCTCCGTCCGTGTCCGTGTTCCGCGCGCCGCGTTCCGTGTTCCGCGTGCTGCGCGCCGCCGTCACAGGAGGAGACGCGACGCCCCGGCGGAACTCATCGGTCCTCGCCAAAGTTTTTTCCGGCCCGTACGGTTCGGGCCATGGCACGCATCGACGACAGCACGATCGACCGGGCGGCCGGCTACCTGTGGACGGCGGGCCGGGTCCTCGAACAGCGGCGCTTCACCCACCTGTTCGGCGAAGACCCCGACCCGGCGGGCGTCCTGGCCGCCCTGGACGCCTACCGCGCCCCCGGCGGCGGTTGGGCGTACGGCCTGGAGCCGGACGTCCGCGGGCCCGCCGCCCAGCCGCTGGCGGCCGGCGCGGCCGCCCGGATCCTGGCCGAGGCGGACGCCCTGAACGGCCCGCGCGGCACCGAACTCTGCGACTGGGCAGCCACGTTGACCACCGACGAGGGCGGCGTCCCGGCCGTCCTGCCCAGCCTGCGCCGCTACCCGCACCCGCCCTTCCTGCCGATCGCCGACGACCCTCCCGCCGAACTGCTCTCCACCGGCCAGATCGCCGCCCCGCTGCTCCGGGCCGGACTGCAGCACCCCTGGCTGACCGGCGCGGCGGAGTTCTGCCGCCGCGCGATCGAGGCGATCGGGACGACCCACCCGTACGAGATGATCACCGCCGTCGGCTTCCTGGACGCCGCCCCGGACCGCGCCTGGGCCGGGCAACAGGCCGACCGGCTGGGGGAGTTGGTGCGCGAGCAGCAGCTGGTGCTGCTCGACCCGGCCCACCCCGAGCAGGTCCGGCTGGCACCCGGCTACGCGCCAGGCGAGTTCCACTTCCCGCACGACTTCGCGCCCACCCCGGACAGCCTGGCCCGGTCCTGGTTCACCGACGCCGAGACCGAGCGCGGCCTCGACCACCTGGCCGCCGCCCAACTCCCGGACGGCGGCTGGCCGATCACCTGGGCCCGCTGGTCCGCCGCCACCGAGCACGAGGCCCGCCCGGGCGTCACCCTGGCCGCCCTGCGCACCCTCCGCGCCTACGCGGGCTGAGCCCCCCGCCGGCCACCGGCACCGCGCCCTACGGCAGCGCCGCCAGCCACCCGTCCGCGACGGCGGTCCGGGCGTACAGCACGAAGCGCCCCGCCCGGTGCGAGGAGACCAGCCCCGCGGTGCGCAGCGCGGTGAGGTGCTGGGAGGCCGCCGGGGCGGTGATGCCGCAGCGGGCGGCGAGTTCGGTGGTGGAGGCGGGGACGTCCAGTTCGGCCAGCAGCCGGGTGCGGGTGCGGCCGAGTACGGGCGCGAGCGCCTCGGCGCGCGGGGCCGGCCGGTGCTCCCAGACGGTCGCGGCGCCCAGCGCGGGGTAGCAGAGCTGCGGCGGGTCGGGGGAGACGGTGCGGGTCAGCAGCCGGGGCCAGGCGAACACCGAGGGCACCAGCAGCAGTCCGGCACCGGTCGGGATCCGGGTGACGGCGCAGTGCCGCTCCGACAGGTGCAGGGTGCCGTCCGCCCAGCGCACCGTCCCGTGCAGTTCGCCGAGCACGGCCGCGCTGCCCCGCTCGGCGGCCCGCCGGGCGCGCCGCAGGACGTCCGCCTCCAGCACCGCGCCGATCCGCGACCAGTACGGGGCGAGGGCGAGCTGCCAGAACGCCTCGATCTCGGCGGTGATCCGCCGCAGCGCCTGCTCGGGTTCGCGTTCCAGCGCCCGCAGCCGGGGTCCGCTCCGGCCGCCACGACCGTCGCGGCCGTCATAGCCGCCACGACCGTCACGGTTGCCGCGGTCGGCGTGCAGGCAGTCCAGGTCGTGCCGGAGCAGCGCGGGGCCGGTGGCCCGGATCGCGGCCAGCTCGGCGGCCAGATCGGTGACCGGCCGGTCCGGGACGGGGTTGAGGAAGTCCGGCAGGTGCCCGTGCGGCGGGACCAGTTCGGCCAGCCAGCCGCGGTCCAGCCCGGCGGCGGCCAGCCGGGGCCGGACCTGCGCGGCCCAGCGGCGGTGCGGCACGGGCACCGGGTCGGCGGCCAGCGCGCGGCAGGCGGCGACCACCTCCCACATCGGCGAGACCGCGAACCTGGTCAGCGCGAGGTCGTCCGCCGTCAGCGGCAGCCCGGTCCGCACCCCGCCACCCCCGCATCCGCCGCCGTCGATTAGGCCGCAGCTTAATCGGTCGGCGCGGCCCCGCCCGGCCGGGCAGGATCGGTTCCGACCACCGTGCCCACCCCGCACCGGAAGCGAGCCCCGCATGTCGAACCGCACCCTCCCCGCCCGTTCCGCCGAGCACGCCGCCACCCTCCGCGCCCTCGCCGCCGCCGACGACGCGCCGCTGCTGCTCCCGAACGCCTGGGACGCGGGCAGCGCGGCGGTGATCGCCGCGGCCGGCGCCGCCGCGATCGCCACCACCAGCGGCGGCGTCTCCTGGTCGGCGGGCCGCGGCGACGGCCAGGGCCTGGACCGGGCGGCGATGGCCGAGGCGGTGCGCCGGATCGCCGCCGCCGTGGACGTCCCGGTGACCGCCGACGTCGAGGGCGGCTACGGCCCGGCGCCCGAGGACGTGGCCGAGACCGTCCGCGCGGTGGTCGCGGCGGGCGCGGTCGGCGTCAACCTGGAGGACTCGGCCGCCCCGGGCGGCCCGCTGTTCACCGTCGCCGAGCAGTCCGCCCGGCTGCGCGCCGCCCGGACGGCCGCCGCTGAGGCGAGCCTGCCCGGGCTGCTGGTCAACGCCCGTACCGACGTTCACCTGTTCGGGGTCGGCCCGGCGGACGGCCGCCCGGCCGAGGTGCTGCGCCGCGCCGAGGCGTACGCGGCGGCCGGGGCCGACTCGCTGTTCGTCCCCGGCCTGCTCGACCTCGCCGCACTGAAGGAGCTGACCGCCGCGTCCCCGCTGCCGGTCAACGCGATGGCCGTCCCGGGCGGCCCGACCGTCGCGGAACTCGCCGCCGCCGGGGTCCGCCGGATCAGCCTGGGCACCGCACTCGCCCAGGCCGCGTACACCGCCGCGCACCGGGCCGCCACCGAACTGCTCGGCACCGGCACGTACGGCGCGCTGGGCGGCGCGCTCGACTACGGCACCCTGAACGGCCTGCTCGCCGACCGCTGACCCGACCACTGATCCGGTGATCCGGATGCCGACCCGACCGCAAACCCGGCCGCCACCCCAGCCGCTGACCCGGCGTCAGGACACCGCGCGCTTCACCAGCTCGGCGACCCGGGCTGCCTCCGCGTCGCCCAGCTCGGCGACGGCGAAGTAGGTCGGCCACAGCGCGCCGTCGTCCAGCTTGGCGCTGTCGCTGAAACCGATCATCGCGTACCGGGACTTGAACTTGGCCGCGCTCTGGAAGAAGCACACCGGCTTGCCGTCCGCGTTGTTGTACGCGGGCATGCCGTACCAGGTCTTCGGGGCCAGCTGCGGCGCCACCTCGGCGACGATCGCGTGGAAGCGCCGGGCGAGCACCCGGTCCTCCTCCGGCATCTCCTCGATCTTCGCCAGCAGGTCCTGCTCGGCCTCGGCCGCCTTCGCCGCGGCCGAGGCCCGCTTGGACTCCGCCTTCAGCTCCTTGGCGCGCTCCTTCATCGCCGCGCGCTCGTCCGCCGTGAAACCCTCGTGCTTCTCCGCCATGGCCGGTCCTCCCGTTTCCGTTCTCCGTCGTCATCGATCCTAGGAACCGGGCGGCCCTCCCGGCTTCTCGGAAACTGACCGGCTCGACCGGCCGCGCCAAAAGCCCAAGCCCCAAGCCCCAAAGCCCAAGGCCCAAGGCCCAAGGCCCAAAGCCCAAAGCCCAAGCCCAAAGCCCGAGCCCAAAGCAGTGGAGCCCGGCCCCCGGGCCGGACTCCACTGCGGCGTCGACGGCCTCAGCGGGCCTTGAAGGTCCGTAGCCGCAGGCTGTTGCCGACCACGAACACCGAGGAGAAGGCCATCGCCGCCCCCGCGATCATCGGGTTCAGCAGCCCGCTCGCCGCCAGCGGCAGGGCGGCCACGTTGTAGGCGAAGGCCCAGAACAGGTTGCCCTTGATGGTGGCCAGCGTCCGCCGCGACAGCCGGATCGCATCCGCCGCCGAGCGCAGGTCGCCGCGGACCAGGGTGAGGTCGGCGGCCTCGATGGCCGCGTCGGTGCCGGTGCCGATCGCCAGCCCCAGGTCGGCCTGGGCGAGGGCGGCCGCGTCGTTGACGCCGTCGCCGACCATCGCCACCGTCCGGCCCTCGGCCTGCAGCCGCTGGACGGTCGCCACCTTGTCCTCGGGCAGCACCTCGGCGATCACGTCCTCGGCCGGGATGCCGACCTCGGCCGCCACCGACTCCGCCACCAGCCGGTTGTCACCGGTCAGCAGCACCGGCCGCAGGCCCAGGGCGCGCAGTTCGGCGATCGCCTCGGCACTGGTCGGCTTCACCGCGTCGGCGACCTCCAGCACGGCCCGGGCCGCCCCGTCCCAGCCCACCGCGATCGCGGTCCGCCCGGCCCGCTCGGCCGCGGCCTTCGCCGCGAGCAGCCCGGCCGGCAGGTGCTGCGACCAGTCGGCCAGCAGCGCCTCGCGCCCGGCGACCACCGCGTGCCCGTCGACCACGCCCTGCACGCCCAGGCCGGGGACGTTCTCGAAACCCTCGACGGCCGCCAGGTCACCGAACCGCTCCTGCGCGGCGGTGGCCACGGCCTGCGCGATCGGGTGCTCGGAGGCGTGCTCCAGCGCCCCGGCCAGCCGCAGCGCCTCCTCCTCGGTGGTGCCCTCGGCGGTGTGCACGCCCAGCAGCGCCATCCGGCCGGTGGTCACGGTGCCGGTCTTGTCGAGCACGATGGTGTCGACCCTGCGGGTGTTCTCCAGCACCTCCGGGCCCTTGATCAGGATGCCGAGCTGGGCGCCGCGCCCGGTGCCGACCAGCAGCGCGGTCGGGGTGGCCAGGCCGAGGGCGCACGGGCAGGCGATGATCAGCACCGCGACGGCCGCGGTGAACGCCGCGCTCCAGCCCTCGCCGGTGCCCAGCCAGTAGCCCAGGGTGGCCAGCGCCAGGGTGATCACGATCGGCACGAACACGCCGGAGATCCGGTCGGCCAGGCGCTGCGCGGCGGCCTTGCCGTTCTGCGCGTCCTCCACCAGCTTGGCCATCCGGGCCAGTTGGGTGTCCGCGCCGACCCGGGTCGCCTCGACGACCAGGCGGCCGCCCGCGTTGACGGTCGCGCCGGTCACGCTGTCGCCGGGCCCGACCTCCACCGGCACCGACTCGCCGGTCAGCATCGAGGCGTCCACCGCGGAGCTGCCCTCGACCACCGTGCCGTCGGTGGCGACCTTCTCGCCGGGCCGCACCACGAACCGGTCCTTCGAGCGGGCCTCGAAGTACCGTCCGGCCAGGATGAACGCGGTGACGCCGGCCGCCGCCTCCAGGTAGATGTTCGAGGAGCCGTCCGAACGGGCGATGGTGAATTCGAAGCCGTGCCGCATCCCCGGCATGCCCGCGTCCCCGAAGAACAGCGCCCACAGTGACCACAGGAACGCGGCGCCGGTGCCCAGCGAGACCAGGGTGTCCATGGTCGCCGCGCCGTGCTTCGCGTTGGTCCAGGCGGCCTTGTGGAACGGCCAGGCGGCGTACGTCACCACCGGCGCGGCCAGGGTCAGCGACAGCCACTGCCAGTTGTCGAACTGCAGGGCCGGCACCATCGCCATGGCGATCACCGGCACCGCCAGCGCGACGGCCGCGACCAGCCGCTGCCGCAGCGGCGCCAGCTCGTCGGCCCGCCCGTCCGCTCCGGCCGCCTCCCGCTGCTCCGCCGGGGGCTCCGGCAGCGCGGCGGTGTAGCCGGTGGCCTCGACGGTGGCGATCAGGTCGGCGACCTCCACGGGCCCCTCGACGACCACCCGGGCCTTCTCGGTGGCGTAGTTGACGCTGGCCCGGACGCCGTCCATGCGGTTGAGCTTCTTCTCGATCCGCGCGGCGCAGGACGCGCACGTCATGCCGCCGATGCGGAGTTCCACCTCGGTGGAGGCGGGTGCTGCCTGGGTGGTCATCAGGGCTCCTCGTGGTCTCTCCCGGCCGTGGCCGGGTTCCTGCGGTCGGTCTCTCAGGCCCGGCCGGTCAGTTCGTAACCGGCCTCGTCGATCGCGGCGCGCACCGCCTCGTCGGCCAACCCGGCGGCCGAGTCGACGCTCACCAGCCCGCCCTTGACGTCGACCCGTACGGCCTGCACGCCCTCCAGCGCGCCGACCGCCTTCCCGACGGCCTGCTCGCAGTGGCCGCAGGTCATCCCGGCGACGGTGAACACGGTGGTGACGGCGGCCGGCGCGGCCACGGTCGCGGTGGTGGAGCAGGTGCCTTCGCTGGAGCAGCAGGACATGGGAACCTCCGGTGTGGTCTGCGATACCCAGTGGGGGTATCGCCTTCATGCCCTCAGTTATACCCCTGGGGGGTATGCGTCGCAAGCGTCCGCCCGAGAAAAACCGCCCACCCCTCCGCCGCCGCTCCTCCGCCCTGGAAATTTCGACCCCTCCCGTCCGGTCCGCCGCCACCCCCTCGACCTGCGGAAACGCCGCCCCGTCCGGCCGTCGCGACCCCTGTCCGCCCTCCCGACCCTGGTTGACACATACCCCTGGGGGGTATCTACTCGCTGCCGTCGGAACGCCCCGGAGTCCCGGGAGCGACCCCGACCCCCTCTCGCACCACCACCCAGGAGCCCGCCATGAACACCGCCCTCAAGGTCACCGCCTTCGCCGCCGGCCTCGCCGCCACCTTCACCGCCGCGTACGGCGTCGGCCACGCCGTCGGCCCCGCTCCCGCCCAGCCGCACCCCGCCGCCCACGGCGGGCACGCCGCCCACCCGGCCGACGACGCGGGCGCCACCGCCCACGCCGACCACCAGGTCGGCGGCCTGCAGGCCGCCGAACGCGGCTACACCCTCAGCCTGGACCGCACCGTCGTCCCGGCCGGGGGGCCGACCGAACTGAGCTTCCGGGTGCTGGCCCCCGACGGGCACCCGCTCACCGCCTACCGGCCCGCGCACGAGAAGGAACTCCACCTGATCGTCGCCAACCGCGACCTGACGGACTTCCAGCACCTGCACCCGGTCCGCGCCGCCGACGACACCTGGGCCGCCCCGGCGAACATCGCCGCGGCCGGCGACTACCGGGTCTTCGCCGACTTCACCCCGGCCGCCGAGACCGACCCGCTCACCCTCGGCGCCGACCTGCACGCCGCCGGCGACTACCGCCCGGCCGCCCTCCCGCAGACCGGCCGCACCGTCACCGTCGACGGCTACACCCTCACCCTCACCGGCGACCTCGCCCCGGGACGGCCCGGCCGCCTCGCCTTCACCGTGACCAAGGACGGCCGCCCGGTCACCGACCTCGACCCGTACCTCGCCGCCTACGGCCACCTGGTGGTCCTACGGGCCGGCGACCTCGGATACCTGCACGTCCACCCGGACGGCGAACCCGGCGACGGCGCCACCGCCCCCGGCCCGGAGATCGACTTCGCCGCGACCGCCCCGAGCCCGGGCGACTACCGCCTCTTCCTGGACTTCCAGCACCAGGGCACCGTCCACACCGCGGCCTTCACCCTCACCGCCGAAACCGCCGCTCCCGAACCCCACCAGCACTGACCCCGCCCGTCCCCCCGCCCCGCGCACCCATCCGTCCCCCACATACCCCCACCCGGTATATCCCAGAGGAGCTCCCAGCCATGTCCGACCCCAGCGCACCACCCGCACCGCGCCGTTGGACGGCGCTCACCCTGATCGCCCTCGCCCAGTTCATGGTCATCATGGACACTTCGATCATCGGCGTGGCCCTGCCCGAGATGCGATCCGCGCTCGACTTCTCGCCGGAGGGCCTGTCCTGGGTGTTCAACGCCTACGTGATCGCCTTCGGCGGCCTGCTGCTGCTCGGCGGACGGCTCTCCGACCTGCTCGGCGCCAAGCGCGTCTTCGCGGCCGGCTGGACGGTCCTCGCCGCCGGCTCCCTGCTGGCCGGCCTGGCCGGCACCGCCTGGGTCGAACTGGTCGGCCGCGCCGTGCAGGGCGCGGGCTCGGCCCTGATCGCCCCGGCGGCGCTCACCCTGCTGATGACGCTCTTCGGCCCCCGCCCGGCCGAACTGCCCAAGGCGTTCGCCCTGTACGGGGCGGCCGCCCCGGCCGGCGGCACCGCGGGCGTGTTCCTCGGCGGCCTGATCACCCAGTACGCCAGCTGGGAGTGGGTGTTCTGGATCAACATCCCGGTGGCGCTGGCCGTGCTCGCCGCCACCCCGTCCGTGATGCCCGCCGCCGCGGTCCGCCGCGGTTCGATCGACTGGCTCGGCGCGGCCACCGTCACCGCCGGCCTCGCCGTCACCGTCCTCGCCGTCGTCCGCGCTCTGGAAGCGGGTTGGGGCTCGGCGCAGACCTGGCTCGCCCTCGCCGCCGGCCTGCTGCTGATCGCCGCGTTCGTGCTGCTGCAGTCCCGCCGCCGAGAACCGCTGATGCGGCTCGGCATCTGGCGCAGCCCGAACCTGGCCGGGGCCAACCTGGCCCAACTGCTGATGGCGGCGGCCTGGATCCCGATGTGGTTCTTCCTCAACCTCTACCTGCAGCAGGTCCTCGGCCTCGGGGCGTTCGCCTCGGGCGCGGCACTGCTCCCGATGACCGCCGCGATCATGCTGATGATGATCGTCCTGGCGCCCCGGCTGATCGCCCGCTTCGGCCCCAAGCCGCTGATCGTCACCGGCCTCGCCGCCCTCGCGGCCGGCATGTACTGGCTCTCGCTGGCCCGCCCGGACGGCAGCTTCGCGGTCGACGTGCTGCCCGCCTCCCTGCTCGCCGCGATCGGCATGTCGCTGGCCTTCATCCCCTCCCTCGGCACCGCCCTCGCCGTCCCCGACCCCGCCGAGGGCGGCCTCGCCTCCGGCATCGTCAACACCTCCTACCAGGTCGGCTCCGCCCTCGGCCTGGCCGCCATGACCGCCGTCGCCGCCGCCAACGGCTCCCGCCGACTCACCGACCCCACCGCCCTCACCCACGGCTTCTCCACCGCCTTCCTCGGCGCCGCCCTCCTCGCCCTCCTCGGCGCCCTCACCTCCCTCCTCACCCTCCGCACCCGCACCCCCTGACCCCGCCCCCGGCCGCACCCGCAC
>NZ_JOGH01000063.1:0-35635 GCF_000721345.1 Kitasatospora sp. NRRL B-11411
CTTTTGGCACGCTGTTGAGTTCTCAAGGAACGGACACTTCCTTCGGACCGCATTCCTGCGGACCCTCCGGGCGCTTCGTTCTTTCGTGTTTCCAGCTTACCAGAGGTTTTTCGCTCTGATTTCCATTCCCGCTGGAGTGGGAATTCCTTCGACTTCGCTGCAGACCTTATCAAAAGCTCTGCACTGCTCTGCTTCGGGGTTTTGCCGGAACCGGGCCAGCATCCTCTCGGACGCGCTGCCTCGCTTCGGCGGTGTCGTAGACACTACGCTCGGGCGGACTGTATGTCCAGTCGCTCCCAACCGTTCAAACCTACTAGCCCATAGGAACCACGTCAATGGTCCCGCCGGGTTGATCATCAGGCTACCAGGTTTGGCGGGCCGTCCATGACCACGCCACGCCGCAGCAAGCGGCGCGTCACCGGAAGCGGCAAGGGCCACGAGGGCCGCCAGTGCCGCCGGGCCCCGAGCGGAGCCCGGAGCGCGGTGCGGGCGGTCAGCCGACCATCGGCTGGTGCTCGGTGCGGTCGGCGGCTTCGACGTCGCCGGTTTCGCCGGCGGTGGCGGCGTGCTTGCCGAGGACCAGGGCGTAGAGGAGGAAGAGGGCTTCGACGGTGAGGCCGATGCCGATGCGGAGCCAGCTGGGGAGGGCGGAGCCGGTGATGAAGCCCTCGATGAAGCCGGTGACCATCAGGACGACGGTGAGGCCGATGACGGAGCCGATGACCGCGCGGCCCTCTTCGGCGAGGGCGACGGTGCGGGTGCGGGGGCCGGGGTCGATGACGGTCCAGCCGAGGCGGAGGCTGAGGCCGCCGGCGACGAAGATCGCGGTGATTTCGAGCAGGCCGTGCGGGATGAGCAGGCCGAGGAAGAGCTGGAGGTGGTCGGCGGAGGCCATGATGCCGATGCCGCTGCCCAGGTTGAGGACGTTGACCAGCAGGATGTACAGGACCGGGACGCCGAGCAGGACGGCCGAGATCAGGCACTGGGCGGCGACCCAGGCGTTGTTGGTCCACACCTGGGCGGCGAAGTTCGCCGAGGGGTGTTCGGTGTAGTAGGCCTCGAACTCGCCGCCGGACTTGGTGAGTTGCTCGTACTGCTCGGGTGAGAGCAGGGACTTGATCATCTCGGGGTGGGTGCCCGTCCACCAGGCGACCACGGCGCTGAGGAGGAAGGAGACCGCGCCGACGGTGAGCCACCAGCGGCGGGTGCGGTAGAGGATCGCGGGGAAGCCGGCGGTGAAGTAGTGGGCGGCGTCGCGCCAGGAGGAGGCGCGGGCGCCGGCGACGGCGTTGCGGCCTCGGACGACCAGGGTGGTGAGCCGACCCTCGACGCCGGGGTGCGGGGCGGCTGCCTGGACCTGGGCGAGGTGGCTGGTGGCGCGCTGGTAGAGGGCGATCAGCTCGTCGGACTCCTCGCCGGTGAGCCGTCGGCGGCTGCTGAGGACCTCCAGCCGGTGCCACTCGGCCTGGTGGGCGGCGACGAAGACGTCCAGGTCCATGGCGGCTCTCTCCGGGGGCGCGGTGGGGCGGGCCGCGGGCACTGGTCGGTGTGCGGCCGGGCTGGTTGCGGGGCTTAGCTTGCCAGAGCGGGCGGGCGGTGTGCCGGGGGACGCCGGAAGCGTCGGACCGGGGTTACCCGCGGGGGGTGCCCGGCCTTATGTTTGCCGCTGTTGGTCGAGGGGTCGGACCGTGCGACGTGGGGTCGCCGGCGGGCCGCGGAGCGGAGCGGGTGGGTGGCGTGAGCGAGCTGGTGACCGGCGAGGCGGTCGTCCTGGGGTTGCGGACGGCGCAGCTGCCGTCGCGGGCGCTGGCCCGGCTGCTGGACTGGGTGGTGTACGTGATGGCGTACTTCATCCTGAGCGTGGGGCTGATGCTGGGGCTCTCCGACCTGGAGATGGCCGCCGCGATGGCGTTCGAGATCTCGGTGTTCGTGTTCTGCACGGTGCTGCTGCCGGTGCTGGTCGAGACGCTGTCGCACGGGCGGTCGCTGGGGAAGGTCGCGCTGGGGCTGCGGGTGGTGCGGATGGACGGCGGTCCGATCCGGTTCCGGCACGCGCTGGTGCGGGGGCTGGTCGGGGTGATCGACTTCGGGCTGTTCGCGCTGCCCGCGGTGCTGTCCGCGCTGATCTCGGTGAAGGGGCGCCGGCTCGGCGACATCTTCGGCGGGACGATGGTGGTCCGGGAGCGGCTGCCGCAGAGCGCCCGGGACCAGGGGTCGGTGCCGCCGGTGCCGCCGCAGGTGATGCACGCGCTGGGCGCGGACCTGGTGGCGCTGGACCTGTCCGCGGTGCCGGACGGGCTGTGGCTGTCGTCGCGCCAGGTGCTGAGCCGGATGCACGAGTTGGACCAGCCGGTGGCGGCGGGGCTGGGCGACCGGCTGGCCGCGGACCTGGCGCAGCGGACGGGGTGGCCGGTGCCGGCGGGGCTGCCGTCGCTGGTGTACCTGGGGGCGGTGTCGATGGAGCGGCAGCGCCGGGAGTGGGAGCGGGCGTCGGCCGCGGCGATGGCGGCCTACGCGGCGCAGACCGGGTACGGGGTGCCGGCGGGGTACGGCGGCGGGGTGCCGTACCAGCAGGCCCCGGTGCCGATGCCGGTGCCGCCGCAGGCGCCGGGCCCGGAGCCGGCGCAGCCGGGCCCGCAGCTCGGGTACCCGCAGGCTCCGGCGCAGCCGGTGGCGTTCGAGAAGCCCGCGGCACCGGCGGCGCCGGCCGGGTCGCCCGTCCTGCCGCCGCCCGTGCCGCCGGCGTCTGCGCCGGCGCCGGTCGAGTCCGGTTCGGCGGGCGGGTTCGCGCCGCCGGCCTGAGCGGTTCGGCGGGCCGGAGGAACGGGGCCCGGGGCTCAGCGGCGCGGGTTGGGCGGGGAGTCGAGTTCTTCGAGTTCGATGCCGGGGGCGCCGAGCAGGACGTCCCCGGTGAGGTGGAGGTCGCGGACCTCGCCGGTGTCGAGGTCGGTGACCCGGTAGTGCTCGACCGGGAGCGGGCCGCTGTCGGTGGGGTGGTCCCGGACGGAGTGGAGCTGCCAGCCCTGGTCGAGGGTGCGGGGGGCGAGGGCGTCGCCGGTGAAGGAGACCAGGCGGATCCGGGCACTGGCGCCGGGGTCGAGGGCGAGCAGCCGGGCGGTGGCGACCAGGAAGGCCGGGGAGTCGCCGGTGAAGGCGTGCGCCCGGTCCTCCCCCTCGGTGGCTTCGCCGCCGCCGGCGGCGTCGGCGCGGACCCAGTGGACGCCTTCGAGCGCGCCGCCGCGGACCTGCCAGCCGCCGGAGCGGAGTTCGAGCCGGATCGGGCGGTGGCGGGCGTCCAGGGTGAGGTCGGTGGTGCCCTGGACGGTGCCGTCGGGGCGGTAGCGCTTGGCGACGTAGCGCCAGCCGGCGGGGCCGGGGGCGCACTGGAAGCGCTCCTCGCCGAGCGGGGTTCCGTCGTGCGGGTCGTGGAGGGAGTAGCGGCCGTTCGGCATGGGGGGAAGCCTACGTAACCGGTGGTGCAACCTTCTCGGGGGCCGGTCGCATCAGGGGGTCGGCGGCGCGACCCGTGCCGCCGGTGACGGAGAGGGAGGGCGCCGGGATGGCGGAGCCGACGCGGGACGAGGAGTTCACCGCGTTCGTGGCGTCCAGGGCGGTCTGGTTGCGGAAGGTCGCGTACCTGCTGTGCGCGGACTGGCACCGGGCGGACGACCTGGTGCAGGAGAGCATCACCAAGCTGTACACCCACTGGGGCCGGGCGAGCCGGGCGGAGAACCGGGACGGCTACGCGCGGACGGTGCTGGTGAACACCTTCCTGGCGGAGCAGCGGACGGCGTAGTGGCGGCGGACCAGGACGGCGGCGCGGCTGCCGGAGGGGGCGCCGTCGCCGGGCCCCGACCTGGCGGTGTCGCTGGACCTGCGGGAGGCGTTGGCGACGCTGCCGCCGCGGCAGCGGGCGACGGTGGTGCTGCGCTACTACTGCGATCTCACGGTCGAGCAGACCGCGGCCGAGCTGGGGTGTTCCAGCGGCAACGTGAAGAGTCAGAGTTCGCGGGCGCTGGAGTCGCTGCGGCGTTCTTCGTCACTGCGGGCGGAAGGGATCAGGGGATGAACGGGGACGAGGGGCTGAGCACGCGGCTGGCGGAGCTGGTGGAGCAGTCTCCGCCGAGCACGGTGGACGCGGCGCTGGCGGTGCGGACGGGCCGGGCGCGGCGGGCGCGGCACCGGTTGACGGTGGTGGCCGCGGTGGCGGCGGCGGTGCTGGCGGGCGCGGGGCTGTCCCTGCTGCCGGAGGGCGGGGGGTCGGCCCGTCCGGCGGGTCCGGCGCTGCCGACCCGGTCGGCGCCGCCGCTGCCGCAGCTGCTGGGCGCCCCGCTGACGGTGCCGGCGGTGCCGGGCGGGGGGGAGACGCTCACCACGGAGGCGGACTTCGGCTGGCTGCCGGAGGAGATCGACGGGCTGGAGTACTTCCCCGGCGGCGAGGTGTCCGCGAGGACGCTGGGCGGCGACGGCCTCCGGTGGAACCTGCACCTGAAGGTCCTGCCCGCGGGCCAGCTGCCGGACCCTCCGCGTACGCAGGCGGACCGACCGGTCCTGGCGGACGCGGCACCGGTGGGCGGGGGCCGGGCGTACACCGAGACGGTCTCCGGCGGGAGTTTCGGGGACACGGTGACGCTGTACTGGCAGGTCCCGGACGGTCGCTGGGTGTCGCTGACGGGGACGTACCTCGGTCCGGCGGAGCAGGACGGGCTGCTGCGGAGGATCGCGGAGTCGGTGGTGGTCGGCCACCGCGCGGTGCCGCTGCCGGTGGTGGTCTCCGGCTTGCCGGAGGGCTTCCGGCGGACGTCGGTGATGTTCACGCGGGAGACCGTGCGGAGCCTGGACTGGTGGAGCGCCGAGCTGAACTTCGTCGACGCCGGGGGCGGGCCGCTCACGATTACGGCGACTCCGGACGCGGAGGAGCCGCAGGGGTACCCGAGGCCGACGGACCTGGACCCCGGCGACACGAAGCGGACCTGCCGGGTGGCGGCGGACAGCGTGCGGGTCTGCCTGTCGACGTACGCCCTGCCGGTCGACTTCTCGGCGGTGGGCGGCCGGGAGGGCCTGCTGGACCGGGTCCGGGCGCTGGGCCAGGACGCCTCGGGGTGGGCCACCGAGGCGATGCGCTAGGCCCTTTCGGACCTTGCCGCCCCGGGAACGGCGGACGGCCGGTGCACCTCGGAGGTGCACCGGCCGTCCGCCGTTCGAACGGGGGTGTCAGTAGCGGTACTGCTCGGCCTTGTACGGGCCCTCGACCGGGACGCCGATGTAGTCGGCCTGCTCCTGGGTGAGGGTGGTGAGCTTGACGCCCAGCGCGTCCAGGTGGAGGCGGGCGACCTTCTCGTCCAGGTGCTTGGGGAGGACGTACACGCCGACCGGGTACTGCTCGGTCTTGGTGAACAGCTCGATCTGCGCGATGGTCTGGTTCGCGAAGGAGTTGGACATCACGAACGAGGGGTGGCCGGTCGCGTTGCCGAGGTTGAGCAGGCGGCCCTCGGAGAGCACGATGATGGTCTTGCCGTCGGCCTTGCGCCACTCGTGGACCTGCGGCTTGACCTCGGTCCGGACCACGCCGGGGAGCTTGGCGAGGCCGGCCATGTCGATCTCGTTGTCGAAGTGGCCGATGTTGCCGACGATGGCCTGGTGCTTCATCCGCTCCATGTGGGAGGCCAGGATGATGTCCTTGTTGCCGGTGGTGGTGACGAAGATGTCGGCGATCCCCACCACGTCCTCGAGGGTGGTGACCTGGTAGCCGTCCATGGCGGCCTGCAGGGCGCAGATCGGGTCGATCTCGGTGATGATGACCCGGGCGCCCTGGCCGCGGAGCGACTCGGCGCAGCCCTTGCCGACGTCGCCGTAGCCGCAGACGACGGCGACCTTGCCGCCGATCAGGACGTCGGTGGCGCGGTTGATGCCGTCGATCAGGGAGTGGCGGCAGCCGTACTTGTTGTCGAACTTCGACTTGGTGACGGCGTCGTTGACGTTGATGGCCGGGAACAGCAGCTTGCCGTCGCGGTGCATCTCGTACAGGCGGTGGACGCCGGTGGTGGTCTCCTCGGTGACGCCCTTGATGGTGGCGGCGACCTCGGTCCACTTCTGCGGGGTCTCGACCAGGGTGCGGTTGAGGAGCTCCAGAATGATCCGGAACTCGTCGTTGTCCGCGGTGTCGGGGGACGGCGCGGCGCCGGCCTTCTCGAACTCGACGCCCTTGTGGATCAGCAGGGTGGCGTCACCGCCGTCGTCCAGGATCATGTTGGGGGTCTGGCCGTCGGGCCAGGTGAGCGCCTGCTCGGTGCACCACCAGTACTCCTCCAGGGTCTCGCCCTTCCAGGCGAAGACCGGGACGCCCTGCGGGTCCTCGGGGGTGCCGTTGGGGCCGACCGCGATGGCGGCGGCGGCGTGGTCCTGGGTGGAGAAGATGTTGCAGGAGCACCAGCGGACCTCGGCGCCGAGCGCCGTGAGGGTCTCGATCAGGACGGCGGTCTGCACGGTCATGTGCAGCGAGCCGGTGATCCGGGCGCCCGCGAGCGGCTGGCTGGCGGCGTACTCGGCGCGGATCGACATCAGGCCGGGCATCTCGTGCTCGGCGAGCTGGATCTCCTTGCGGCCGAACGGGGCCAGGGAGAGGTCGGCGACCTTGAAGTCGCCGGTGGGCTGGTTCGACATGCGAACTCCTCGCGGGATGGGCCTGGTTACGGGTGTGCTGAGCAGCAGAGGGCGCGGTGGGCGGCCCTCTGCTGCGGCACAATCCGTCGGAGGACCTCTCTCCCTCGACCGGAGCCGGGCTCCGATCGACCGCCATCAGCAGCGACGTTTGGCACTGCCGACGAATCTACACCGAACGGGCGCGGCTCAGTGGGCGTTCGGGCCCGGTCCGCCGGGAGTGGCGTCGGCGTCGGGGCCCGCCAGGGCCTTCTCCTCGGAGTAGATGTCGGGCTCCAGGTAGATCGCGCGGGCGATCGGCACGGCCTTGCGGACTCGGACCTCGGCGTGGTCGATCGCCTCGGCGATCACCGCGGCGCTGTCCTCGGCGTTGACGCCGATCTTGGCGGCGACCAGCAGTTCCTCGGGGCCGACGTGCAGGGTGCGCATGTGGATCACCGAGGTGACGGTGTCGTGGTCGACCAGCGCGGCCCGGATCTTCGCCACCACGTCGGCGTCGGCGGACTCGCCGATCAGCAGCGACTTGGTCTCCAGCGCCAGCACCAGCGCGATGACCACCAGCAGCACGCCGATGCACAGGGTGCCGATGCCGTCCCAGACCGCGTCGCCGGTGGCGGCGCTCAGGCCGACGCCGAGCAGCGCCAGCACCAGGCCGACCAGCGCGCCGGAGTCCTCCAGCAGCACCACCGGCAGCTCGGGGGCCTTGGCCCGGCGGATGTACGCGGACCAGCCGTGCTGGCCCTTGTCCTTCGACGCCTCCTTGTAGGCGGTGAGGAAGGAGTAGCCCTCCAGCAGGATGGCGAAGACCAGCACGCCGACCGGCCAGTACCAGTTCTCCAGCTCGTGCGGGTGGGCGATCTTCTCGTAGCCCTCGTAGATGGCGAACATGCCGCCGATGCTGAACAGCACGATGGAGACCAGGAACCCGTACACGTACCGCTCGCGGCCGTAGCCGAACGGGTGCTCCTCGGTGGCGGCGCGCTTCGAGCGCTTGCCGCCGACCAGCAGCAGCACCTGGTTGCCGGAGTCGGCGATCGAGTGCACGCCCTCGGCGAGCATCGAGGACGACCCCGAGAACGCGAACGCCACGAACTTGCTGACCGCGATCCCCAGGTTCGCGGACAGTGCCGCGACCAGTGCCTTGGTGCCGCCTTCGGTACTCAACCCCGTGTCCCTCCGCGTGGGCCCGGGCTTTGCCGGGCCTTGGTTGACGAAGGGACGATACCGTGTCAGCCCCGGGTGGCCAGGCCCAGGTACACGGCGGCGAAGTCGGTCAGGCCGATCAGCTCGGCCAGTGCCTGCACCGGGTCCTCCAGGCTGGAGGCGTGCTCGGTGATCCGCACCTCGTGGGCGGCGGCCAGCCGGCGGGCCCGGGCCACCGGCCAGCCGGGCTGCTCGAGTTCGGCCACGCCCGGGGTGTGGCGGAGCATCAGGACCTGGAGCTGGAGCGGCACCGGCTCGTCGACCCGGTCGCGGAAGAAGTCGTCGGGGTCGGTCCCGCCGCCGAGCCGGCCGGCGAACATGCCGCGGTGCGCGGTCAGCGCCTGCGGGAGGCGGGCGGCCAGCGCGGGCAGGCCGGCCCGGTCGGCCAGCGCGGCGGCGAACCGCTCCCCCGCGGCGGCGGCCGGGGCGCCCTCGGACCACAGCAGCGGGACGGTCTCGGCGAGCCGGGCGGCCAGCGTCTTCGCCGGGTTGTCGTACGACTGGGCATCGGGGCGGCAGCGCACCGCGACCTCGTCGAGGCGGTCGGCGGCGGCCTCCAGCGCGCCGGGGGCGAGCTGGGCGGCGCCGATCCGGTCGGCCAGGGTGAGCAGCGGGGCCAGGAAGGCCCAGAGCGCGGCCGGGTCCTCGGCCGGGAGGTCGGGTTCGGCGTCGGAGCCCTCCGGCTCCACCGTGCTCGGTTCGAACGGCAGCGGCAGGGCGCGCACCTGGAGCGCCGCCTCGAACAGTTCGGAGCCCTCGGGGGCGATCACCGCGATCGCGCAGCCGCGGGTGTACGCCTGCTCGGCCAGGTTGATCAGGCCGCCCTCGCGGCCGTTCTCGCTGGCCACCACGATCAGGTCCAACGACCCGGCCCAGCCGGGCAGTTGCCACGTCCCGCCGTCGGTGAAGGCGAACCCGCCGGGGCGGGCGTCGGACGGCGGCAGCGGCCAGACCTGGCAGCTGGGCACGGCCAGTGCGGCCAGCGTGCCGGCCGCGGTCAGCGCGGCGCCGTGGCCGGCCACCAGCACCGCGCGCGGCCGCCCGTCCGGGTTCAGCGCGTTGACGCCGGCCGCGTCGGCCCGACGCAGCGCGATCCGGATCCGGGCGCCCGCTCCGGCCAGGGCCAGCAGTTCGCGCCGGCGGTCGGCGCGCTGCACGGCGGCCCGGTCGTCCAGCAGGGAGTCGTCGAACATGGCGGCTGGCCTCCAGCGACTGGCGGGGCAGGGGTCAGGACGGGCGGCGGGCCTCGTCCACCAGCAGGACCGGGATGCCGTCGCGCACCGGGTAGACCAGGCCGCAGCCCTCGCCGGTGCAGCGCAGCTCGTGCACCTCGCCCTCGGTCTCCTCGTCGAGCGGGGAGCGGCACTCCGGGCAGACCAGGATCTCCAGCAGGAAGGACGGCAGGCTCATGGCGGTCGGACTCCGGGGCTCGGGAAGACGGCGGTACGGGAAGCCGGTGACACAGCAGTACCCCGGCCGGTGGCAACCCTACCGGCCGGGGCACGCGAAAAGTCAGCGGCGGGCTGACTCCGGGGCGGTCAGCCGCGGACGATCGCCAGCACGCCGTCGCGCAGCTCGGCCATCTTCGCCGGGTCCTTGGCCTCGGCGTTCAGGCGCAGCAGCGGCTCGGTGTTGGAGGCGCGCAGGTTGAACCACCAGTCCGGGCCGGCCACGGTGAGGCCGTCGAGCTCGTCGGTGGTGACGCCCTCCAGGCCGGCGTAGGCGGCGCGGACCTTCTCGGTGGCGGCGGCCTGGTCGGCGACGGTGGAGTTGATCTCGCCGGAGGCGGCGTACCGCTCGTACTTTGCGGTCAGCGCGGACAGCGGGCCGTCCTGCCCGCCGAGCGCGGCCAGCACGTGCAGCGCGGCCAGCATGCCGGTGTCGGCGCGCCAGAAGTCGCGGAAGTAGTAGTGCGCGGAGTGCTCGCCGCCGAAGACCGCGTCGGTGTTCGCCATCTCCTGCTTGATGAAGGAGTGGCCGACCCGGGTGCGGACCGGGACGCCGCCGAGGTCGCGGACCACCTCGGGCACCGTCCAGGAGGTGATCAGGTTGTGGATGATCGTCGGGTTGGCCTCGCCGGCGGCCTGGGCGCGGGCGATCTCGCGCTCGGCGACCAGGGCGGTGATCGCGGACGGGGAGACCGGGTCGCCGTTCTCGTCGATGACGAAGCAGCGGTCGGCGTCGCCGTCGAAGGCCAGGCCGAGGTCGGCGCCGACCTCGCGGACCTTGGCCTGCAGGTCGACCAGGTTGGCCGGGTCCAGCGGGTTGGCCTCGTGGTTGGGGAAGGTGCCGTCCAGCTCGAAGTACATCGGGACGACGTCCAGCGGCAGGCCGTCGAAGACGGTGGGGACGGTGTGGCCGCCCATGCCGTTGCCCGCGTCCACCGCGACCTTGAGCGGGCGGATCGCGGTCAGGTCGACCAGCTTGCGCAGGTGGTCGGCGTAGCCGCCCAGGGTCTCCTTGGCGGAGAGGGTGCCCACGGCGGCGGGCGCGGCGGCCGGGACGTGCACCTTGCCGTCCTCGTCCAGCCAGGACTCGACCAGCTCCCGGATGTCCGACAGCCCGGTGTCCTGGCCGACCGGGGCGGCGCCCGCGCGGCACAGCTTGATGCCGTTGTACTGGGCCGGGTTGTGCGAGGCGGTGAACATCGCGCCGGGCAGGTCCAGGCTGCCGCTGGCGTAGTACAGCTGGTCGGTGGAGCACAGCCCGATCTCCACCACGTCGGCGCCGCGGGAGGCCGCGCCCTCGGCAAAGGCGCGGGACAGCGACGGCGAGGAGGGGCGCATGTCGTGGCCGACGACCACCGCGCTGCCGCCGACCACCTCGACGAAGGCCGCACCGAAGGCGTACGCCAGCGACTCGTCCCACTGGTCCGGCACGACGCCCCGGACGTCGTACGCCTTCACAAGCTGCTTGAGGTCCCGCACCAGAATGCTCCCGTGTGTGTGCTGCGACGTGCCGCGGAGGGACGGCGGAGGCCGGTCCGGACCGCAGAGGGGCAGCGTACCGGGCGCCGGTGGCCGCTCGGCGGTGCCCTCGCTCAGCTCTCCGGGGAGCGCAGCACCCGCAGGTGGCCGCGGCGGCCGGACTCGCCCTCCGGGGGCGGGCCCTGACGCGGCGTGCGCTCCTGCGGGCGGGCCGCCTC
This sequence comes from Kitasatospora sp. NRRL B-11411, assembly GCF_000721345.1. Taxonomy (NCBI): domain Bacteria; kingdom Bacillati; phylum Actinomycetota; class Actinomycetes; order Kitasatosporales; family Streptomycetaceae; genus Kitasatospora; species Kitasatospora sp. NRRL B-11411. The sequence goes on from NZ_JOGH01000063.1 coordinate 11,009, forward strand.
GCGCACCGCGTTGGCCAGTGCCTCCAGGTCGTCGCTGCTGCGCCGCAGCGGGCCGGTGTCGCCGGCCAGCCGGACCACGTCCCAGCCGCGCGGGGCGGTCAGGCGCTCGGCATGCTCGGCACACAGGTCGTAGCAGTGCGGTTCCGCGTAGGTCGCCAGCGGGCCGAGCACCGCGGTGGAGTCCGCGTAGACGTACGTCAGCGTCGCCACGGCCGGGCGGCCGCACGCAGTGCGCGAACAACGACGTACAGAGCTCACGAGGGTGGACGGTACCGCAAGTCGGACCGGCCCGCGAAGACCCGCCCCCGGCTCGCGTGTCAGCTCGCCGTTACGCGCCGTGCTGGAGTGGTCCACTTCCGGGCATCCAGGGACTACGCTCGACACTGCTATGGACAGCTCGACACCCCCGTCCCCGCCCGGTTCCGGCCGCCGCAAGCACCGCGACCGGCACGGCCGCGGCATGCGCGGGCCGCTGGCCCCGCCGCAGGTGCCCATCTCGCTGACCCGCTCCGAGCTCTTCGACGACTACGTCCGGGAGTCCATGGAGCGCCTGGTGCGGCGCTGGCCCCAGCTGGAGGACGTGGAGTTCGCCGTCCTGGAGGTCCCGCTGCCGGCCAAGGGCGAGCCCGAGCCGGACGCCGTCCCGCTCGGCCGGGTGGTCGGCGGCGCGCCGGGGCGGCGCAGCCGGATCCTGGTCTACCGGCGGCCGGTGGAGATCCGCGCCAAGTCCAAGGAGGACCGGGCGGCGCTGGTGCACGAGATCCTGATCGAGCAGGTCGCCGAGCTGCTGGGGCTGTCGCCGGACGCGATCGACCCCCGGTACGGCGAGGAGTAGCACCGTACCGGGGGCGTGCTGCCGGGGGCGGCTCAGCGGTTGGTGAGGACCACGCCGGGGTCGCCGACGACGTGCGGGACCTCGACGGTGGCGTGGTCGTCGCGGAACTGCTGGGTGGTGAAGGTGGGGACGTCCTTGGTGACGGCGCTGAGCTGGCGGGTGGCCAGCACGGGGCCGCCGCTGACGGTCCGGAGGGTGAGCGCGTAGGGGCCGTTGGCGTCGGCGGGGTCGATGCCGTCGACGGTGACGGTGGTGCCGGCCGGGACGTCGACGTCCTTGCTCGCGGGGGTGCCGCCGGCGGCGCCGGCCGAGCTGCTGACCTTGACCTTGGCGTCGCTGTCGACGGCGGTGAGGATCAGCTTGGTCTGGCCGGCCCGGTTGTCAGCGACGGAGGCGCGGGCGCCGATCGGGTTGCCGCCGGCCAGCCAGGCGGACTCGGTCTTGCCCTTGTTCTCCCGGTCGACCCGCAGGCCGGCCACGATCGGGGTGGGGTGGCCCTCGCTGGAGGGGGTGAGCCGGATCGCGCTCGCGCCCTCCCGGGTCTGCTCGGTGAACTGGAAGTCGAGGGCGGCGGTCATGCCCGCCTTGACGTGCACGGTCTCGTGGCCCGCGGGCGTGAACCAGCCGTTCTTGCCGGAGAGTTGGACCTTGAGGTCGGCGTCGTCGGCGGAGTCGGTGGCGACCACCAGGTGGGCGGTGGTGACGTCGTCGGGGATGCCCGGGACGACCACGGAGGGGCTGGGGTCGGCGGAGGGCTCCAGCCAGTCGGTGCCCTTGCCGGTGTCGACGGCGTGCACGCCCGCGCCGATCCGGCCGCTGCGGGTGACCACGTGCAGGGCGAGGTTGTCGACCGGGCCCTTGGTGAGGCTGCTGAGGCTCATCGTCTCGTACTTGCCGGGGGCGATGGCGATGCCGGTGGCGAGCTCGTTGTCGATCTGGCCCTTGTCGCCGTACATCCGCAGGTCGACGACGGCGGGCAGGCTGTCGGCGTTGACCAGGGTGACGTAGTCGACCCGGTTGGCGGCGGTGCTCGCGCCGGAGAACCAGAAGCTGGTGCCGGAGGGGATGCAGTCGGCGCCGGACAGGCTGGGGCCGCTCTGCTCGGAGGTGGTGACCTGGGTGGCGGTGAAGCCGGGGGCCAGGTTGCCGGTGGCGACCGCGAAGCTGCCGGGGGCGGTGTCGGTGTTGGCGGCGGGGCCGGTGACCGGGACGCCGGGCTTGGCCAGCGAGATCCGGGCGTCCACCACGGGGACGGCGGCGGCGCCCGGGCTGCCGGAGGGCTGCCCGGCCGGGGTCGCGGCCGGGCCGGACGGGGCGGCCGAGGCCCCGGCGGCGGCGGGCTGCGCGGGGTTCTGCGCGGCGATCACGTTGTCGGGGGTGGTGTCGGCGAGCAGGCCGGTGCCGGTGCTGCCGGTGCCGCCCTCGGGGCTGAACAGGGTGAGGGAGGTGGAGCCGGTGACGCCCTGCATCGGCGGCGGGCAGACCAGCGCGGAGCGCTCGACCTGCGCGGTGGTGCGCCGGCCGGCGGCCGCGGCGGGGCCGGCCGGGGCGCGCAGTTCGGCGATGCCGAACACCAGGCCGAGCACGGCCACGCCGGCCAGCAGGGACTGGCCGGTGCGGCTGCCGCCGGCCACGGCGCTCAGGCCGGGGGCCTTGAGCTTGGGCGCCTTCAGGGTGGGCTTCTTCATCGCGGGTCAGCTCCCCGTCCCGGGCTGCTGCGGGTGGCCGCCGCCGTAGGGGTCGTTGGGGTCGTAGTAGGTGGTGGGCTGCTGCTGTTCGGGCAGCCAGGTCTGCTGCTGCCCGTCCTGCTGCGGGTAGCCGGCGGCGTACGGGTCGGTCCAGCCCTGGGCGGGCGGGGTGTCGTAGCCGTAGGCCGGCTGCTGGCCGTACGGGTCGTAGCCGTCGCCCTGCGGGGGCGCGCCGACCGGCTGCTGCTGGGTGTAGTCGTAGCCGTAGCCGTCGGACTGGTAGCCCTGCTGCTGGTACGGGTCGGCCTGGTACGGGTCCGCCTGGTAGGGGTCGGCCTGGTACGGGTCGGCGAACGGCTCGGGGTCGGGCCGGTAGGGCTCCGGGTCGGGCTCGGCGGTCTGCTGGGCGGGGACGCCGGGGGCGTAGACGCCGGGTTCGGCCTGCGGGTCCTCGCCCTCGCCGCGTTCGGCCATCCGGCGGGCCCGGCGGCTGCCGGGGGCGGGCGCCTGGGCCTGGGCCTGGGCGGCCAGCGCCTGGGCGGCGACGACGTCCTCGGGGATGTCGTCGTCGTTGGTGTTGCGGCGTCCGGGCAGGGCCAGGACCAGCACGACCGCGCCGAGCGCGAGCCGGCCCCAGGACCAGGCGGTGTGGGCGACGCTGCCGGCGCGGGTGACGTCGAGCCGGCCGCCCTCGGCGGGGAGGGTGAAGCCCTGGGCCCAGCCGTCGACGGTGACGGGCGTCAGGGCCTTGCCGTTCAGGGTGGCCTGCCAGTCGCCGTCGGCCTGCTCGGCGAGCCGCAGCTGGCGGCCGGCCGGGCCGGGCGGGACGGTGGTCCAGATGTCGTGCCGGCCGGCCGGGACCACCAGCGGGACGGTGCCGGGGCTGGTGATCTGCGCCCGGGTGCCGGGGACGCTGGTGATCTGCCACAGGCCGGTGCCGTTGTCGAGGCTGAGCCGGACGATGCCGGGCGTGGTGTCCAGGACGTCGCGGACCTTGGCGATCACCGGGTCCTTCACCTCGACGTAGCTGATGCCGTACCCGGCCAGGGTGCGGGCCAGGTCGCCGCCGGAGCCGGCCAGCAGCTTGGCGGTGAGCGGGGAGAGCTGCCCGTCGTCGGCGGCGTCCACGGTGCCCTCGGCCTGGCCGGTGGTCAGGCCGGCGCCGCGCACCAGCGCGTACCGGACGGCGGCGCCGTCGGCGTCGCCGGTGACCACCAGGGTGCGGGAGCGGTCGGTGGTGTTGCCGGACTCCGCGATGAACGCCGGGACCTGCGCGTCGGTGCCGCGCCGCAGCGGGCCGTCGGCCCCGGTGAGGGCCCACCAGACGGCGGTGCCGACCGGGGCGAGCACGGCGGCGGCCAGCACCAGCGCGGCGACCGGCTGGCGCCAGCCGAAGGCGATGCCGGAGACCCGGGTGTTGGCGCCGTCGGCGCCGATCGCGGCGGCGGCCAGCAGCGCGACGCCGGCCAGCAGGGTGGCGGGACCGGCCCAGGCGGCGGTCTCGGGGCCGCCGGAGGCGGGGGTGACGGCGGTGCCGGCCACCGCGACCGAGAACAGCAGCCCGGCGGCGGCGGCGCCCCAGGCGGCCAGCACGGCGCGGCGGCGGTCGGCGCGCAGCAGCGCGGCGAGGGCGGCCAGCACCACGCCGGCGGAGAGCCAGACGGGGGGCGTGCCGGCGCCGCCGGGGTTGACCAGGACCAGGCCGAGCGGGTCGGCGGCCGGTCCGTTGAAGCCGGGGACGCCGGCCTCCAGCAGCAGCCGGGAGGGGTTCGTGAGCACCTGGAGCGACCAGGGGGCGAGCACCAGGACCGGCACGCCGAGGATCACCAGGACGCGCAGGCCGAGCAGCCGCACCGCCTGGACGCCGGAGCCGAACGCGCCGCCGCGGAGCACCGCGTGGGCCAGCGCGGCCAGGCAGAGCGGGACGGCGATGGCCCAGGTGAGCGGGACGAAGGCGGTGCAGACGGTGAGCATCAGCACCGTCATCCAGGCGGACCGCCAGCCGGGGCGGGCGCCCTTGGCGGCGGTCTCCTTGCGGATGCCGAGGCCGGCGGTGATCGCGGCGGCGCGGGCCAGCGGGGGCAGCAGCACGGCGAGCACGGCGGTGCCGATCCGGCCCTGGGCGAGCGCGCCGGTGGCGGCGGGCAGCAGCGCGTAGGTGGCGCTGGCCCAGGCGCGGACGGCCTTGGAGGCGATCAGCGGGCGGGAGACCAGGTAGGCGCTGACCGCGGCGAGCGGGACGGAGAGCACCACGAGCAGGGTGAGCGCGAGGTCGGCGTGGTCGAACAGCGCCCAGGAGAGGATCGACAGCACCGCGAGGTAGGGCGGGGCGGTGGCGGTGGAGCCGGTGCCGACGGCGTGCCAGGGCGCGGCGTACGCGTCCCACAGGCCGGCCGCGCCGTCCGCGGCGGGCAGCAGGGCGCCGCCCTGGAGGTAGCCGGAGCCGATCAGGTTGCGGCAGGCGGCGAGCGCGAACAGCAGCAGGGCGGCGAACAGCACCGGGGCCGGGCGCCGCACCAACTTCTTGAGCAGGGCGAACTGTTCGACCACCAGGTCGTCGGCGTCCTCGTCGCCGGGGCCGGACTCGACCGAGCCGTGCCGGCCGCCGGTGTCGTCGGTGCCGCCGATGCCGAGCGAGGAGACGACGTTCTCGACGGCCAGCCGGACGGTGGCGCCGGGGGCGGGGAACAGCGTGCGGTCGTCCAGCGAGTCGACCGAGCGGGTCTTGCGGCGGCGGGCCCGGGAGGCCATCAGCCGGGGCAGGCGCAGCAGTTCGTGGCCGAGGCCGGCGATCTCGTCGTAGGCCTGCCGGGGGTCCTTGCCGACCAGGTTGACCAGCACCCGGAGCAGGGTGCCGACGACCAGCCGGAGCAGGGTGTACGGGAAGAGCAGGCCCTTGGAGTTGGCGAGCAGGGTGTAGACGGCGCCGGCCTTGTCGACCCGGTGCGGGTGGGCGGGGGCGCAGTCGATGCTGCGGCGTTCGCGGCTGGCGGCCTCGGCGTGCCGGAGGACCGCGTCGGGGGCGACCACGACCCGGTGGCCGGCCGCGTTGACCCGCCAGCAGAAGTCGGTGTCGTCGCGCATCAGCGGCAACGCCTTGTCGAAGCCGCCGAGTTCCTCGAACACGTCGCGGCGCACCAGCATGCCGGCGGTGGAGACGGCGAGCACCGGGCGGACCTGGTCGTGCTGGCCCTGGTCCTGCTCGCGGCGGTCGAGGCCGGTCCAGCGGCGGCCGGAGCGGGCGATCGTCACGCCGACTTCGAGCAGTTGCCTGCGGTCGTACCAGGAGCGGAGCTTGGGGCCGACCACGGCGGCGGTCGGGGTGGAGTCGGCGACCTGGAGCAGCCGGCGCAGGGCGTCGGTCTGCGGTTCGCAGTCGTCGTGCAGCAGCCAGAGCCACTCGACCGGCTGGGTCTCGCGCGGTCCGCCGCGGCCGAAGTCGTCCTCGCCGCCGAGCGGGTCGCCGAAGTCGTCCCAGCCGCCGGTGACCGGGTCGTAGCCGGACGGGTCGAGGCTGTAGGAGAGGTCCTCGGGGCGCAGCGGGGGGCTGTTGAAGACGGCCTCGCCGACGGCGCGGCCGAAGCCGACCCGGCGGCCGAGGACCTGCGGGCCGCTGTCGGGGAGCCAGTCGCCGAGGGTGTCGGCGAGCAGTTGGGGCGAGTTGTCGGTGGAGCCGGTGTCCACCGCGAGGATCCGCTGGACCTGGCGGTCCTGGCCGAGCAGTCCGGCCAGCGCCTGCGGCAGCCAGCGGGCGCCGTCGTGCGAGACGATCACGGCGGTGACCAAGTGGCGCGGGTAGGCGGGCGGCCTGGCAGCGGAGAAGCCGCTCTGGTGGCTGTAGACAGTCATCGGGTGCGCGGACCACCGGTTCGGGTTTGACGGCAGATGACGCACCACACTAACGGCTCCGGGTGGCGCGATCGTCCCCGGCGGGTGTGAAAAGACGGTGCAGCGGGTAACGGGTCCGGCGGCGCGAACGCGGCCGCGGCAGCACCCGGCGCGGCGGCCGGCGACCGCGGGGGGCCCGGCGCGGCGGCCCGCGGCGGTGGCGGCCCGGGAACGCGAAAGCGCCCCACCGGTGCGATGGGGCGCCGCTACTGGTCCTGGTGCGGACGGGGGTTCAGACCGCGCTCTTCTTGAGCCGGCGGCGTTCGCGCTCGGACAGGCCGCCCCAGATGCCGAACCGCTCGTCGTTGGCGAGGGCGTACTCCAGGCACTCGGCCCGGACCTCGCACGCCAGGCAGACCTTCTTGGCCTCCCGGGTGGAGCCGCCCTTCTCGGGGAAGAAGGACTCCGGGTCGGTCTGGGCGCACAACGCGCGCTCCTGCCAGCCGAGTTCCTCTTCGTCTTCCTCGATGCCCTCACCGATCAACAGCTCAAAGAGCTCGCTCATACTGGCGCGCCTCCTCTGCCCCTCTTGGCGTCCCCGTGGTGTTGCCGTTGCCGGTGCGGCGGAACGACACGAGAGAAATTACAGTTGCGTCACTCTGGCCCAGTCAAGCCGAGCTCTGGTATTGGGCCGAGGATTCACTCCCCGGAACCAAGCCACTACGAATAGTGTACATATCCGGACAACCCGGACATCACGCCTGGTTCCTGACCAGCCATCAGGCCGCACTGCCGCTCCCGACCGGGGCGGTCCGGGGCGATCTCAGGGCGTCCCTTCCCGGGGTTTTTCACTTCGAAACCTTAATGAGCGCTTATCACCCCATCCGGTGGTTCAGGGCCGATGTGACCCGAATGTCCGTCGGACCGCCTTGACACTGGAGGGTCGGTTGCGGTCTGCTTGCCCGCATGTCAGAGTTCCCGGCCACCTCCGCCGACCGGCGCCGCCAGGCGCTCCTCGGCGCTGCCGTGAACTCCTCGTGTTGTCGCCGCTGTCTCCGCTGTATCTAGGCGCCCGCGTCCCACCGCGCGCCGCCCCGGAACAGAGGCCGACCGCGCGACAGTCCCCCCTGAACGTCCTCGCGGCCCCGGCTGATCCACACCCGCAGCCGAACCCGAGGACGTCACCGTGCGAATGCCCCGCCCCCGCAAGCGCAACCGCGACCGCAAGCGCCTGCCCGCCCCCGCCGCGCCCCGCTGGACCGACGGCCTGAGCGACCTGTCCATCGCGGGCGACCCGCTGGCCTTCCCGCACCTGGCCCGCACCGACCTGCCCGCGCACCCCACCACGCTCGGCGGCTACGCCCGGCTGGTCCGGGAGATCGCCGCCGACCGGGCCCGCTGGGAGCCGCTGGTCCGCTACGACGCGCTGACCCGCTGGTACGCCCGGCTGGAGACCGGCCCCGGCTACGAGGTGTGGCTGCTGAGCTGGCTGCCCGGCCAGTCCAGCGGCTTCCACGACCACGGCCGCTCCTCCGGCGTGATGACCGTCGTCCGGGGCGAACTCTCCGAGCGCTCGTTGACGGCCGGCGGCGAGGGCTCGCGCGCCCTGGCCGCCGGCGGACTGCGGGTGTTCTCCCCGGGATACCTGCACGAGATGGTCAACGCCTCGCTGGAGCCCGCGGTTTCCGTCCACCTCTACACGCCCGGCCTGGTCGAGATGAACCAGTACCCGGCCACCGCCACGGCCCCGGAGCGTCACCGGGTGCACTGACGCGCTGGCAGGATGAAGCCATGCGAATCACTGCGTTGGCGGGCGGGATCGGCGGGGCCAGGTTCCTGCGCGGACTGCGGGCGGCCCTCACCCCCGAGGACCGGATCACCGTGATCGGGAACACCGGGGACGACATCCACCTCCACGGCCTGAAGGTCTGTCCCGACCTGGACACCGTGATGTACACCCTCGGCGGCGGCATCCACGAGGAGCAGGGCTGGGGCCGGGCCGGCGAGACCTGGTCGATCAAGGAGGAGCTGAAGGCCTACGGCGTCGGGCCCGAGTGGTTCGGGCTCGGCGACCGGGACTTCGCCACCCACATCGTCCGCACCCGGATGCTCGCCGCCGGGTACCCGCTGTCCGCCGTCACCGAGGCGCTGTGCGACCGCTGGCAGCCCGGCGTGCGGCTGCTGCCGATGAGCGACGACCGGGTCGAGACGCACGTCCGGATCACCGACGCGGACGGGCCGCGGGTGGTGCACTTCCAGGAGTACTGGGTGCGGCTGCACGCCGCCGTCGAGGCCGAGGCGATCGTCGCGGTCGGCGCCGAGGACGCGAAGCCCGCGCCCGGCGTGCTGGAGGCGATCGCCGAGGCCGACCTGGTCCTGCTGCCGCCGTCCAACCCGGTGGTCTCGATCGGCACCATCCTGGCCGTGCCCGGCATCCGGGAGGCGGTCGCCGCCGCGAGCGCCCCGGTGGTCGGCCTCTCCCCCATCGTCGGCGGCGCCCCCGTGCGCGGCATGGCCGACAAGGTGCTGGCCGCCGTCGGCGTGGAGACCACCGCGGCGGCCGTCGCCCGGCACTACGGCGCGCGCCGCGACGGCGGGCTGCTGGACGGCTGGCTGGTGGACACCGCCGACGCCGCCGCGGTCGACGAGGTGGCCACCGCCGGGATCGCCTGCCGGGCCGTCCCGCTGCTGATGAGCTCCGTCGAGGCCACCGCCGAGATGGCGCGCGCCGCGCTGGCGCTGGCCGCGGAGGTCGCCGCGTGAGCGGGAGCGCGGGGCTGCACGTCCTGCCGGTGCGCGGGCTGCCGGAGGTCGCGGCCGGCGACGACCTCGCCGAACTGATCGCCAAGGCGGGCGACTTCGCGGACGGCGACGTCGTGGTGGTCACCTCCAAGGTGGTCTCCAAGGCCGAGGGGCGGCTGGTGCGCGCCGACGACCGGGAGGCCGCGATCGACGCCGAGACCGTCCGGGTGGTGGCCCGCCGCGGCCGGTCCCGGATCGTCGAGAACCGCAACGGCCTGGTGATGGCCGCGGCCGGCGTCGACGCCTCCAACACCCCGCCCGGGACGATCCTGCTGCTGCCGGTCGACCCCGACGCCTCGGCCCGGCAACTGCGCTCCCGGCTGCAGGAGTTGACCGGGCGGCGGCTGGCCGTGCTGATCACCGACACCTTCGGCCGGCCCTGGCGCAGCGGGCTCACCGACGTCGCCATCGGCGCCGCCGGGCTGCCCGTGCTGGAGGACCACCGCGGCCGGGTCGACAGCCACGGCAACGAGCTGCGGCTCACCGTCACCGCCACCGCCGACGAACTCGCCGCCGCCGCCGACCTGGTCAAGGGCAAGGCCACCGGCACCCCGGTGGCGGTCGTCCGCGGCCTGGCCGGGCTGGTCACCGAGGAGGACGGGGAGGGCGCGCGCCGGCTCGTCCGCTCCGCCGGGCAGGACATGTTCCGCCTCGGCACCTCGGAGGCCGTCCGCGAGGCGGTCACCCTGCGGCGCACGGTGCGCGCCTTCACCGACGAGCCGGTCGACGGCGGCGCGGTGCGGCGGGCCGTGGCCGCCGCGGTCACCGCGCCCGCCCCGCACCACACCACGCCCTGGCGGTTCGTCCTGCTGGAGACCGAGCAGGCCCGCACCGCGCTGCTGGACGCCATGCTCGGCGCCTGGCAGCGGGACCTGCGGGAGCTCGACGGCTGGAGCGAGGAGCGGATCGCCCGGCGCACCGCCCGCGGCGAAGTGCTGCGCGGCGCACCGTACTTGATCGTCCCGTGCCTGGTGATGGACGGCTCCCACGACTACCCCGACGGGCGGCGGGCCGCGGCCGAGCGGGAGATGTTCGTGGTGGCGGTCGGGGCCGCCGTGCAGAACCTGCTGGTCACCCTGGCCGGCGAGGGCTACGGCTCGGCGTGGGTGTCGTCGACGATGTTCTGCCGCGACACCGTCCGGGAGGTGCTCGGGCTTCCGGCGGGGTGGGACCCGATGGGGGCGGTCGCGGTGGGGCGGGCGGCGGAGGAGCCGCGGGAGCGTCAGGAGCGTGGGGTGGAGGGGTTCTTGACGGTGCGGTGAGGTCGGGGCGCTGCCGGTGAAAGGCCCTCAGCAGCACGGGCCTTCCGACGGGCTCCGACCGGCAGCGGCATAGACCCGCCGTTCCCCGGGCCCCTTGATCGCTACCGTCCGCGGTGGTCGTTGGGGGTGAGGCGGGGGCCGTACTTCGGGGGGCGGGCTCCGGTGAGGGGGAGCAGGCGGCAGAGGCGGTGGCGGTGCGGGCGGTAGGGCTCCAGGAGGGCGAGCATCTGGGCGTCGTCGCTGCGGGGGCGGCCGGCCAGGGCCCAGCCGACGGTGTTGGGGAGGTGGAAGTCGCCGACGGATACCGCGTCGGCGTCGCCGTTGCTGCGCTGCAGGGTCTCGGCGGCGGTCCACGGGCCGACGCCGGGGACGGCGGTGAGGCGGGCGAAGGCCTCCGCGGGGGGCATCGCCGCGGCCTGTTCGAGGCGGGCGGCGAGGCGGACGGCGCGCAGCACGGTCGCGGAGCGCTTGGGGTCGACGCCGGCCCGGTGCCAGGCCCAGCTGGGGACGAGGGTCCAGTCGCGGGCGGAGGGGGCGGTCCGCATGCCGAGGTCGGCGGCGGGGCCGGGGGCCGGGGTGCCGTGGTCGTGCAGCAGGGTGCGCCAGGCGCGGTAGGCCTCCATGGTGGTGACCTTCTGCTCCAGGATCGCCGGGACGAGGGACTCCATCACCAACCCGGTGCGGGTCAACCGGAGCCCGGGGCAGGAGCGTTGGGCCTCGCGCAGCGGTCCGGGCGGGAGCGCGAGCCCGGCCGGGTCGTCCTCGGCGCCGAGCAGCGCGGGGAGCCGTTCGAGCAGCCAGCCGCCGCCGGGGCCCCAGCCGGTGGCGTCGATCTCGCCGGTGCGCTGGAGGATGCGCAGGGTGCCGGGGCCGTCCGGGGTGCGGGAGGTGCGCCAGACCGCGCCGTCGGGGGTGCGGCGGAAGGCCGGGTCGCCGCTGCCGCGCTGGAGCGGGAAGAGGGTGCGGCCGAGGTCGAGGGGGTAGCCGGGCCGCCACTGCCGGGTCTGGGCGGGCATCGGTACGTCCTCGGGGTTCGGGGCGGGGGCCGCGGGGGCCGGGTGCGGGCAGGGGCGAGCGTAACGCGACGCGGCCCTCCGGCGGGCCGGGCACCCTCCCGTCCGGCGGGGGGCAGGACGTAGGCTGGGGTGCACCATGACTGCGCCTTTCGCTGCCGACGCCCGTACCCCCGCCGAGCTGCTGCAGGCCTTCCTGCGCCCGGGGTCCGCTGCCGACCCGTCCCGCCCGTTGGTGACCTTCTACGACGACTCGACCGGGGAACGGGTGGAGTTGTCGGCGAAGACGTTCGACAACTGGGTGGCCAAGACGGCCAACCTGCTGCAGGACGAGTTGAACGCCTCGCCGGACGACCGGGCGGCGCTGCTGCTGCCGGCCCACTGGCAGAGCGCCGTGTGGCTGCTGGCCTGCTGGTCGGTGGGCGTGGTCGCGGTGCCGCAGGGAGAGCCGAAGGACACCGAGCTGGTGGTCTCCGGGCCGGACGGGCTGGCGGCCGCGCAGGAGTGCCCGGGCGAGCGGGTGGCGCTGGCGCTGCGCCCGCTGGGCGGCCGGTTCCCGCAGCGGCCGGACGGGTTCCTGGACTACGCGGCGGAGGTGCCCGGGCAGGGCGACCGGTTCGCCCCGTACTCGCCGGTGGACCCGCAGGCGGTGGCGCTGGAGACGGTGGTGGACGGGCTGCCGCTGAAGCTGACCGGCGAGCAGGCGGTGGCGCTGGCCCGGGAGGGCGCCGCCCGGCTGGGCCTGGACAGCGGGAGCCGCGTTCTCTCGACGCTGTCCTTCGACGACTGGACGGGCCTGGAGGCAGGCCTGCTGGCGCCGCTGGCGGCGGGCGCGTCGGTCGTCCTGTGCCGCAACTCCGGGCAGTTGACGGAGGATCAGTGGCAGAGCCGGATCGACTCCGAACGGGTGACTCTGCGTCTCGGGTGACGGGCCCGGCCCGCCGGGGCGGGTAGTCCTGGGGCGATGGCAGTGGAGTGCGGCGACGGCGCGCTCCCGTCCGGCGGAACCGGCCGGACGGGGCGCGCCGCCGCCGTTTTCCGCCGTTTCGTCGGGTGACGGGTATCACATCGCGGACGGTTTCGCGGTCAGGCTCGTCTAGGGTGTCCGGGATGAACAGCGGACACCGGAACCGGGGCGACTCGGCGGACTCGACCACGCCGGGCGTCGACCCCGCCGACCAGTGGGTGCTCGATCCGGAGACCGGCGAGTTCCGGCTCGACCTGGACGCGGGCCGTCCCGCTCCGGCCGCTCGTCCCGCTCCCGCCGCGCGTTCCCGCAGTGCCGTGCCGCGCCCGCAGGGCGCCCGGCGGACTCCGGCGGCGGACTCCGCAGCGGCGGCGGGCGACGGCGGTCGGCGGGCCCGGGGCGCGACGGCGGTGCCCGGCGGACGGGCGGCGCGGCGCAAGGGCCGCTCCTCGCGCGGGCGGCGGGTGCTGAAGTGGACCGCGGGTTCGCTGGGCCTGGTGCTGGTCGCGGGCTGCGGCGGCGCGTACTACGTCTACCAGCACTTCAACAACAACATCTCCTCGGTGAAGGTCGAGGTCGGCGAGGAGTCGGAGCGCCCGCAGGCGACCGACGCGCTGAACATCCTGGTGATCGGCACCGACAGCCGGGTCGGCCTCGGCCGCGAGTACGGCGACGAGGGCTCGGCCGGGCACGCGGACACCACGCTGCTGTTCCACATCTCCAAGGACCGCTCCAACGCGACGGTGCTGTCCATCCCGCGCGACCTGATGGTGCCCGTCCCGGACTGCAAGGCCGGCGACAAGAACATCCCCGGCGAGGCGCGGGCGATGTTCAACACCAGCCTGGGCCAGGACGGCCGCGACCCCGGCTGCACCTGGAAGACCGTCGAGAAGCTGACCGGCGTCCGGATCAACCACTTCATGATGGTCAACTTCGAAGCGGTGAAGACCCTTTCGACCGCCGTGGGCGGTGTCGAGGTGTGCGCCTCGACCGACATCAACGACCCGTACTCGCACCTGAAGATGACCGCGGGCCGGCACGTGGTGCAGGGCGAGGAGGCGCTGGCCTTCGTCCGCACCCGGCACGCGGTGGGCCTCGGCGGCGACCTGACCCGGATCCCGCTGCAGCAGCAGTTCATCTCCTCGATGATCCGCAAGATGAAGAGCAGCGACACCCTGACCAACCCCGGCAAGCTGTGGGACCTGGCCGACGCCGCCACCAAGGCGCTGACCGTCGACGACGGGATCGGCAGCGTCAACAAGCTGAAGGACCTGGCGCTCGACATCTCCCGGATCGACACCAAGAACATCACCTTCACCACGGTGCCGGTGATCGACGACCCGGTGGACAACAACCGGCTGGCCCTCAAGCCGAACGACGCCCAGCAGCTGTTCGCCATGATCGCCGCGGACCGCTCGCTGACCGACGTCCCGCAGCAGGAGACCGCCCCGGCCGCGCCCTCCGCGCCGGCCTCCTCCGCACCCGCCGCGCCCCAGGTCGACGCGGCCGGCGTCAAGGTCACCGTCCGCAACGGCAGCGGCGCCTCCGGCCAGGCCGGCAAGGCCGCCACCGCCCTCCAGGGCAAGGGCTTCGCGCTGGCCGTCGCGGGCAACAACGCGGACGCGGCGGCGACCAGCGCGGTCACCTACCCGGCCGGGCACGAGGACGAGGCGCAGGCCGTCGCCGCGGCCCTCGGCCTGCCCGCGACGGCGGTGCAGCCCGGCAGCCGGCTCGGCGCGAAGGACGGCGTGGTCGTCGTGCTCGGCAAGGACTTCACCGGGGCGGGCGGCGGCGCGGCGACGGCGCCGCCGACCGAGGCGCCCAAGGACATCCAGCGGGTGCAGGCCGACGACACCAACGTCTGCGCGGCGAAGGCGAAGTAGCGGCTCGGGGCCCGGCTCTCAGGCGTCCAGGACCAGCGTCTCCGGGGCCGTCTCGGTGTAGGTCTCACCGGTGCGCGGGCAGCGCCAGCGGCCGGGGGCGATGGGGGTGAGCGGCTCGCCGGCCCGGCCGACCCACTTGATCCGGCGGGCCGGGACGCCCGCCACCAGCGCGTGGTCGGGGACGTCCCGGTGGACCACGGCGCCGGCCGCGATCAGCGCCCAGCGGCCCACGGTGACGCCGGCCACCAGGACCGCCCGGCCGCCGACGGAGCAGCCCTCGCGCAGCGTGACGCCGCGGGCCTGCCAGTCCTCGCCGCGCTTGAGCCGGCCGTCGGGGTCGACCGAGCGCGGGTAGAGGTCGTTGGTGAGGACGGCGGCGGGGCCGACGAAGACGCCGTCCTCCAGCACCGCCGGCTCGTACACCAGGGCGTGGTTCTGCAGTTTGACGCGGTCGCCGAGCTTCACGCCGGGGCCGACGTACGCGCCGCGGCCGATGATGCACTCGGCGCCGATCTCGGCGTCCTCGCGGACCTGGGCGAGGTGCCAGACGGTGCTGCCGGGGCCGATGGTGGCGCGCGGGTCGACGTCGGCGGTGGCCTCGATCCGGGGGGCGCTGCTCGTCATGGCGCGAGCCTAGTGCGGGGGGACGGCCCCCGTCCGGGGTTCCGGGGACCGTCCTCGACGCCCCGTCAGGGGGCGGGGGTGGGCTTCGGGTCGATCGGGGCGGGCGCGGTGGAGGCGATCACCGTGCGGGCCAGCCGGCGCGGGGAGGTGAGGAAGCCGAAGCCCCAGCTCATGTGCATGGTGCCGAGGGCCAGCGGGAGCAGCAGGTGCTGCTTGGACGACAGTCCGGTGCTGCGCAGGCTGCCGAGGACGATCGCCGCGGCGTAGCCGGCCGGCAGGACCAGGAACGCCGGGTGCAGCGCGGCGCCGAGCACCAGGCCGGCCAGCACGGCGAGCAGGGCGGTCGGCGGGGCCAGGTAGCGCAGGTTGACCGAGCCGCGGTGGTAGCGGGTGACCACCCGGCGCCAACGGCCGTAGTCCTTGTACTGCTTGGCCAGCGCGCGCACGCTCGGCCGCGGCCGGTAGGTGACCTGGAGCTGCGGGGTGAACCAGACCAGGCCGCCGGCCTGGCGGATGCGGTAGTTGAGCTCCCAGTCCTGGGCCCGGACGAACTCCTCGTTGTAGCCGCCCTGCTGCTCCAGCACCTCGCGGCGGAACACCCCGAGGTAGACCGTCTCGGCGGGGCCGGCCAGGCCGCCGGTGTGGAAGGCCGCGTTGCCGACGCCGATCTTCGAGGTCATCGCGGCGGCGACGGCGTGCTCCCAGTCGGTCTCGCCCTCGGCGTGCATGATGCCGCCGACGTTGGCGGCGTCCATCTCGTCGAGCAGGCGGACGGCGGTGGCGATGTAACCGGGCGTCAGCAGTCCGTGGCCGTCGACCCGGACCACCACGGGGTGGCGGCTGGCCCGGATCGCCGCGTTCAGGCCGGCCGGGGTGCGGCCGGTCGGATTGGGGACGGTGCGCACCCGCGGGTCCTCGGCGGCGAGTTCGGCGGCGATCGCGTCGGTCCGGTCCGCGGACGGGCCCAGGGCGATCACCACCTCCAGCTCACCGGCGTACTCCTGCTCCAGGATGCGGCGGACGGCGGTGCGCAGGTGACGTTCCTCGTTGAGCACCGGCATGATCACGGAGACCGCCGGCAGCTCCTCAGCAGCCTTGGTGTTCATCGTGCCCGAGCGTACCGGCGCCGGACCGCGCTTGTCAGACGGGGTCCTCCCCCGTCCGGCGCGCCGTCCGGGCGGGTCGGGCCGGCCCGCCTAGCATGCGGAAGATGCCCCACCAGCGCCCGCCCGCCCGCCTGTCCGCACCGGCCCGGAGGCGGCGGCCCGGCCGCCGGAGGTGGGGGCGCTGGGCGGCGGGCACGCTCTCCTTCGCGGTGCTGGCCACCTCGTGCGGCGGGTGGGCGGTGCTGAACGGCGTCGGCGCCTCGCTCGACCGGGTGGACGCGATCGGCGGCGGCCCCGACCGGCCGGCCGACGACGGGGCGTCGACCTTCCTGGTGGTGGGCACCGACGAGCGCGCGGGCATCCCGGAGTCCACCCTCAAGGACGTGCTGCACGCGGGCGGCGAGTCCTGCCACTGCACCGACACCATGATGGTCGTGCAGCTGTCCGCGGACCGCGGCCGGGCCACCGTGGTCTCCGTCCCGCGCGACTCCTACGTGGACATCCCCGCGCACCAGGACCCCGCCACCGGGCGGCAGGTGGCCGCCGCCAAGGGCAAGATCAACGCGGCGTACGGGATGGGCGGGGCGCCGCTGGCGGTGCGCACCGTGGAGCAGAACACCGGGCTGCGGATCGACCACTACGTCGAGGTGAACTTCCTCGCCTTCGTCTCCACCGTGGACGCGCTGGGCGGCGTCGAGGTGTGCACGCCCAAGCCGCTCAAGGACGACTACTCGGGCCTGGACCTGCCGGCCGGCACCACCCGGCTGGACGGGGCGGGGGCGCTGCGCTACGTCCGGGCCCGGCACGTGGACGGCTCCTCGGACCTGGGGCGGATGCACCGGCAGCAGAAGTTCCTGGCCCAGCTGCTGCGCCGGGCCGCCTCCGGCGGGACCCTGCTCGACCCGGCGAAGCTCACCGGGGTGCTGGACACCGTGCTGCGCTCGGTGAAGGTCGACAAGGGGCTGGGCAACGCCGAACTGCTGGACTTCGCGGGCCGGTTGAAGGACCTGTCGGCCTCGGACGCGGACTTCGCCACGGTGCCGCTGTCCGAGGTGGACCACCAGGTGCCGGGCTGGGGCTCCACCGTGCTGTGGGACGAGAAGGGCGCGGCGGCGCTGTTCGAGGCGGTCCGGGCCGGGCGGCCGCTCACCGGGGCCGCGGCCGCCGCGCCGTCCGCCGCCGCTGCCGCTGCCGCCGGGCCGAGCGCCTCGCCCGTTGCCGGAACGATTCCTCCGGCGCAGGTCCGGGTGCAGGTGCTCAACGGGGCGGGCGTCCAGGGGCTGGGCTTCCGGGTCGACGCCGAGCTGCGCAAGGCGGGCTTCGCCACCACCGGCACGCCGTCCAACGCCCCGTCCAACGCCCTGGGCGACGGGTCGGCCGCCACCCGGACGGTGATCCGCTACGACCCGCGCTGGGACGAGTCGGTGAAGACCCTGGCCGCCGCGCTGCCCGACGCCGAGCTCGATCCGGTGCCGGGCCTGGGCCCGACCTTCCAGGTGGTCGCGGGCAGCGAGTACCGGGCCCCGGCGGACCCGGCGGCGTCCTCGGCTGTGTCCTCGGCGGCATCCTCGGCGGCTCCGGCCGCCCGGGCCGCGGCGCCCGAGAAGGCCGGCCCGGCGGCGTCGCCGACGGCGGTGGCCGGTGCGGAGAGCGGCAGCGAGATCAGCTGCCCGTCCTGACCCCGGGGACGCGGCTGGCCCCGGGAACGCGGCGGGGCCGGAAGCGTCGGAACGCTTCCGGCCCACCGGGCCCGCCGGGCCCGCCGTCGGGGCGGGGTCAGTCGGAGGCGATGGCGGCCAGCACGTTCATCCGGGCGGCCCGGAAGGCCGGGACGAGGGCGGCGATCAGGCCGATGAGCACGGAGCCGGCCAGGACCACGGCCACGGTGCCGGTCGGGATCGTCAGGGCGGTCAGGCCCTGGTCGGCCAGCACGGACCGGGCGGTGACGCCCCAGGAGAGGCCGAGCGCGGTGCCGAGGACGGCGCCGAACAGGGCGATGACCACCGATTCGAGCCGGACCACCCGGCGCAGCTGGCGGCGGGAGAGGCCGATGGCGCGCAGCAGGCCGATCTCCCGGGTCCGCTCGATCACCGACAGGGCCAGGGTGTTGACCACGCCGAGGACGGCGACCACGATCGTCAGGCCGAGCAGGCCGTAGACCATGTAGAGCAGCTGGTCGACCTGGGACTTGATCATCTCCTTGTAGCCGGCCTGGTCCTTGACCGTCAGCTGCGGGTAGCCCTCCAGGGACTTCTGCAGGGCGGCGAGCACCTCGGCCTTGTCGGCGCCGGCCGAGGCGCCGGCGAACACCGCGGAGTCCGCGGGCAGTTCGCCGCCGAGCGCGGCGGAGACGGTGGGGATGCCGGTGAAGAAGTTGCCGTCGAAGAGCTGGTTGCCGGTCTTCAGGACGGCGGCGACCTTGAGGGTCTGGGTGCGGCCCTTGTCGTAGCCGACGGCGATCGGGTCGCCGACCTTCAGGTGGTGCGCGTCGGCGAACTTCTGGTCGACCGAGAGGCCGCCGGGTTCGGCGAAGACGCCCTCGGCGGTGCCGGCGGCGAGCGGCAGCCGGAAGTCCCGGGTGAAGCTCGGGTCGGCGGCGACCAGTTCGGTCTCGGTGCGGGTGCCGTCGGGGGTGGTGAGGTCCGCCGGGACGGACTTCTGCCGGGTGACGTGGTCGATGCCCGCGGTGTGCCCGACCGCGTCGGCCATGGCCGGGGTGAGGCCGGTGCGGCCGCCGGCCACGATGTAGTCGGCGCCGACGGACTTGTCGATCTGGGCGGTGGCCGAGGTGACCATGGAGGAGGTGACCACGGAGGCGCCGATCACCACGGCCAGGCCGATCATCAGGGCGGCGGCGGTGGAGCCGGTGCGCCGCGGGTTGCGCATCACGTTCCGCTGGGCGAGGCGGCCGGCCGGGCCGAACAGGGCGGGCAGCGCGCCGCCGAGCAGCCGGAGCAGGCCGGAGACCAGCAGCGGGCCGAGCACCACGGCGCCGACCAGGGTGGCGAGCACGCCGAGGCCGATCAGCATCCCGCCGGTGGAGCCGGTGGAGGTGCCGGCCAGCACCAGGGCGGCGGCGCCGAGCACCGTGACCAGGGCGCCGACTGCGACCCGGATCCGGTTGGCCCGGGGCTCGGGCGGGGCCGCGTGGTCGAGCAGCGCGGCCATCGGGGTGATCCGGGAGGCCCGGCGGGCCGGCACGAACGCCGCGAACAGCGTCACCAGCACGCCGACCGCGTACGACACGGCGGGCACCGTCCAGGTGACGTCCAGCGAGGTGGCGTCCAGGTTCATCCCGGCGGCCTTCATCAGCTGGATCAGGCCGAGCGCCAGGCCGAGGCCGGCGCCGATGCCGAGGGTGGAGCCGAGCACGCCGAGGATCAGGCCCTCGGTCAGCACCGAGCGGTTGACCTGGGAGCGGCTGCCGCCGATGGCGCGCAGCAGGCCGATCTCCCGGGTCCGCTGGGTGACCAGCATGGAGAAGGTGTTGACGATCAGGAAGCCGCCGACGCCGGCCGCCAGGACGGCGAAGCCGAGCATCGCGTACTTCATGAAGTCGAGGAAGGAGCCGACGTCGTCGGCGTTCTCCTGCTGCTGCTCGGCGGCGGTCTTGGCCTGGAAGCCGCTGCCGAGGTCGGCCAGCGCGGCGGCCTTCAGCTGCTCGTCGCTGCGGCTGCCGTCGCCGAACACCTCGACCGAGGTGTACGCCTCGGTGCCGAGCAGCACCTGCTGGGCGGTGGGGGTGTCCAGGAAGGCGAGGGCGGCGCCGGGGTTGGTGGTGCGGAAGGTGGCGATGCCGGAGATGGTGAAGTCGTGGTCGCCGCTGTCGGTGATGACCCGCAGCCGGGCGCCCAGGCCGAGGCCGGACTTCTTGGCGGTGTCGGCGTCCAGCACGATCTGGTCGGCGCCCTGCGGGACGTGGCCGGAGGTGACGTCGACCGAGTTGCGCGGGGTGTCCGTCCAGTTGCCGGTCAGGGTGGGGGCGCCGGTGGTCGGGCCGACCAGCTTGTTGGTGGCCGGGTCGACCAGGACGGCGGTGGAGACCATGACCTGGCCGAGGGCGGCCTTGACGCCGGGCTCGGCGGCGAGCTTCGCCGGGGTGCCGGCCGGGATGGTGGGGATCGCGGCGGGGCCGCCGCGCCGGGCCATCTCGTCCTCGGCCTTGGCGACCGAGAGGTCGGAGGCGGTGGCCGCGAACAGCTTGTCGAAGGTGCTGGTGGCGGTGTTGTAGAAGACCAGGGTGCCGGCCACGAAGGCGACCGAGAGCACCACGGCGAGCAGGGAGAGCACCAGGCGCCACTTGTGGGCGAAGAAGCTCCGCAGCGAGGTCTTGAGCAGCATGTCTTCCGGCCCCGTCTCAGCTGGTGCGCTTGCCGTCGAAACGGCGCATGCGGGTCAGGACGGTGTCGGCCGTGGGGTTGTGCATCTCGTCGACGATCCGGCCGTCGGCGAGGAACAGCACCCGGTCCGCGTGGCCGGCGGCCACCGGGTCGTGCGTCACCATCACGATGGTCTGGCCGAGTTCGTCGACCGAGCGGCGCAGGAAGCCGAGCACCTCGGCGCCGGAGCGGGAGTCGAGGTTGCCGGTGGGCTCGTCGCCGAAGATGATCTCGGGGCGGGCGGCCAGCGCGCGGGCCACCGCGACGCGCTGCTGCTGGCCGCCGGAGAGCTGGCCGGGGCGGTGCTTGAGCCGGCCGGACAGGCCGACGGTGTCGATCACCTGCTCCAGCCAGGCGCGGTCGGGCTTGCGGCCCGCGATGTCCATCGGCAGCGTGATGTTCTCCACCGCGTTCAGCGTGGAGAGCAGGTTGAACGCCTGGAAGATGAAGCCGATCTTGTCCCGGCGGAGCCGGGTCAACTGCTTGTCCTTCAGGCCGGTGATCTCGGTGTCGCCGATCCAGATCCGGCCCTGGGAGACGGCGTCCAGCCCGGCCAGGCAGTGCATCAGCGTGGACTTGCCGGACCCGGAGGGGCCCATGATGGCGGTGAAGCGTCCGCGCTCGATGTCCACGTCGACCGCGTCGAGCGCCGTCACCCGGGTCTCCCCCGCGCCGTACGCCTTGGTGACCTGCCGGGCCTGGGCGGCGGCGGTGCCGCGCTCCGGCAGGTGTGAGAGGTGAGCGGCGTTCGCTGCCGTGGTCACTGAATGCTCCTCGCTGTGGGTCCACCCGTTGGCCCCCAGCCTTCCGGGCACCGCACCGGTCGCGGAATCCAGCAGGCATCCGTCTTCGGGGTGGGGCCAGCACCACCTTCGTGGTGGGGCTGGGGGGGATGGCTCCACGGTAGGAGCGGCGGTCGGGGCCGGTCGTCCTCCACCGGGCTGAGCCCCGTCCCGGGAATGCGTCCGGGGCCCGGGCCCTCTCCCCTAGGGGTTGCCGCGGCGCGGTCTGAGGGTCCGGGCCCCGGTCGGAGCCCTCTGGTTGACGAACGGTCAGCCGGTGGTGGCGAGTTCCGCGCGGGGCGCGAGTGCGGCGGAGAAGGCGTCCACCACCGGGGTGAGCAGAACCTCGGTCTCGCGCTCCAACTCGGTGGCGCCGTCCTCGCGCACCCCGACGTGCCGGTCCAGCACGAACCAGCCCTGGGTGACGTGCCCGGCGCCCATCGCGTTGAGCACCGGCCGCAGCGCGTAGTCCACCGCCAGCACGTGCGCGGTGGAGCCGCCGGTGGCCAGCGGCAGCACCGTCTTGCCGCGCAGCGCGTACTGCGGCAGCAGGTCGAGCAGGGCCTTCAGCAGGCCCGAGTAGGCGGCCTTGTAGACCGGGGTGCCGATCACCACGCCGTCGGCCTGCTCGAACAGCTCGACGGCCCGGGCTATCGCCGGGTCCGAGGTGTCCGCGGCGAGCAGGGCGGCGGCGGGCAGCGCGCGGGCGTCCAGCGGGTGCACCAGGTGGCCGTCGGCGGCGAGCCGGCGGTCGACGTGGCGCAGCAGCCGGGTGGTGCGGGAGGTCGCGGACGGGGAGCCGGAGACGGACAGGATCACGGCCATGGAGTCACCTCGGGGCGTACGGCCGCGGGCAGGGCGCGGCCGGGGAAGGGAGGAGGAAGAGGGGAGGCGAGGGCGCGGGTCGCCTGGGGTGAGTGCGCGCGGCGGGCATCGTCAGCCGCGACACAGCGAACAGGACACCCGGCCGTGGTCGACGTGCCGCCGACGGGTGAGGACCTGAAGCTGCTCCATGCCGTCATGCAAACACGCCCGGTTTCGGCGGGTCAAGGCCGTGCCCGCCTGGTGAACACTCCCCGGAACCGTCCGCGCCCTGCATCAAAACGGCCACAACGGGGCCCGCGGCGCCTCCGCGATCACTGCGCGGCGCCCGGTTCGGGCATCCTTCCCCCATGAACACGTGGCAGGAGCGCCCGGGGGGCGGCGCATACGGGCAGGGCGACGCGGCGCGGGGCCAGGGCGGACCGGCGGCCGAGCCGCCGCTGCCGCCGGAGCTGAATCCGCGCGGCACGGGCGTCCCGCTCTCCCGCCCCGCCCAGCAGGACCGGCCGACCACGGGCCGCCCGCCCGGCCCGGGCCAGCACCCCGGCGGGCAGCCCCCGTACGGCGGCGGCGGGCAGCCCCCGTACGGCGGCAGCGGCAGCGGCGGGCAGCCCCCGTACGGTCGGCAGCCCCACGGCCAGCAGCCGTCCGAGCCGCAGCGGCCCGGCGGGGCGGCCCCCGGGGCCGGGCCGGGGGCCCGGCCGCGCCGCTCGCGCAAGAAGATCGTCGGCTACTCGGTGCTCGGCCTGGTGCTGGCCCTGCTGGTCACCATGGTCGGCACCTACTTCTGGGCGGACGGCAAGCTGCACCACGAGAACGTGCTGGCCGACTACCCGGGCCGCCCGGCCGCGGGCAAGGGCACCAACTGGCTGATCGTCGGCTCGGACAGCCGGGCCGGCCTGACCGACGCCGACGAGCAGAACCTGCACACCGGTTCCGCCGAGGGCAAGCGCAGCGACTCGATGATGATCCTGCACATCGGCGACAACGGGAACACCCTGATGTCGATCCCGCGCGACTCCTGGGTGCAGATCCCGGCGCACCAGGACACCTCCGGCAGCGGCAAGACCATCCCCGCCGCCACCCACAAGATCAACGCGGCCTTCGCGGCGGGCGGCGGCCGGCTGCTGGTGCAGACCGTCGAGACCAACATGGACCTGCGGATCGACCACTACGCCGAGATCGGCTTCGCCGGCTTCGTCGGCCTGGTGGACGCCGTCGGTGGCGTCGAGATGACCATCGACCAGCCGGTCAAGGACAAGGACTCCGGCCTCGACCTGCAGGCCGGCACCCAGACCCTGAACGGCAAGCAGGCGCTGGCCTTCGTCCGGCAGCGCCACCAGATGGCCGACCAGGACCTCGGCCGGATGCGCAACCAGCAGAAGTTCCTCGGCGCGCTGGCCAAGCAGGCCGCCTCGCCGACCACCCTGCTCAACCCGTTCACCTTCTACCCGCTGGTCTCGGCCGGCCTGGACACCGTGATCGTCGACGACGACGCCGGGCTGACCGACCTGGGCTCGATGTTCCTCGCCATGAAGGGCGTCACCGGCGGCGACGGCAAGACCATCACCGTCCCGATCGGGAACCCGGACTACCACACGCCCACCGGCGAGTCCGCGGTCAAGTGGGACCCGGCGAAGTCCAAGGCGGTCTTCGACGCGATGAAGAACGACACCGCCGTCCCCGACGTGAAGTGACCGCCCGCTGAGGGGGGTGCGCCCCGCGGCGGCGTTCGGAATTCGCACGGCGAATCCGAACTGCCGCCGCGGGGCGCGTCGTTGACGGCGGGTCGGGGGGCCGGACAGGACAATGTCCGCCATGTCGCTGGTGACCGCCCTCATCTACCGCCGCCGCAGCCGGCCGTTCGGCCGCCTGGTCCAGGAGGCCCTGGCCCTCTACGGGATGGAGGTGCCGGCCGCCGCCGAGATCGGCCCCGGCCTGGTGGTGTTCCACCGCGGCTTCGGCACCGTCCTGCACCCGTACACCACGCTGGGCGCGAACGTCACGCTGTACAACGGCGTCACCATCGGCCGGGCCGACCCGTGGGTCCCGCAGGAGCTGTCCGCGATGCGGCGGGTGGTGCTGGAGGACGGCGTGGTGGTCTGCGCGGGCGCGAAGATCGTCTGCAAGAGCGGCACCCTGACCGTCGGCGCCGACACCGTGGTCGGCGCCAACGCCGTCCTCACCCGCTCCACCGGGCCCGGCGAGATCTGGGCCGGCGCCCCGGCCCGGAAGGTCGGGGAGCGCCGGCGGGTGAGCGAGCAGGGACGCGAACCGGTCGGCGGGTGAGCGGGCCGGGGCGCGAACCGACCGCCCGTCAGGGCAGGTTGCGGGCCATGACGATGCGCTGGACCTGGTTGGTGCCCTCGTAGATCTGGGTGATCTTCGCGTCCCGCATCATCCGCTAGGTGAGCTGCCGGGCGGCCTCCAGCTTCATCGCCATGTCCGCCAGCATGAACTGCACGCCCTGGAAGTCCGCGATCGCCTTCCCGAACTGCCGGCGCTCCTTCACGTACCCCTTCGCGTAGTCCAGCGCACCCTGCGCGATGCCCAGCGCCTGCGCCGCGATGGTGACCCGGGTGTGGTCCAGCGTGCGCATCGCCGTGGCGAAACCGGTGCCCTCCGCCCCGATCATC
>NZ_JOGH01000064.1:0-35283 GCF_000721345.1 Kitasatospora sp. NRRL B-11411
GGGCGGTGGCGGGCGGGGCGGGCGGAGGTCGCGGAGGCGCTGGCGGGGGTGTCGCCGGAGGTGCGGGTGCCGTGGTTCGGGCCGCCGATGAAGGCGCGGTCGATGCTGACGGCGCGGCTGATGGAAACCTGGGCGCACGGGCAGGACATCGCGGACGGGCTCGGAGTGGAACGCGTCCCGACCGACCGCCTGCGGCACGTCGCGCACCTCGGGGTGCGGACCGTCGGCTTCGCGTTCACCGCGCACGGGCGGCCCGCGCCGGAGGTGCCGATCAGGTTCGAACTGCTTTCCCCCGGCGGGGAGTTGTGGTGCTGGGGGCCGGAGGACGCGACCGACCGGGTGAGCGGACCGGCACTGGACTTCTGCCTGCTGGTCACCCAGCGCCGGCACCGCGACGACCTGTCACTGACGGCGGAGGGCGCCACCGCGCGGGCCTGGCTGCCGATCGCCCAGGCGTTCGCCGGTCCGCCCGGGGAGGGGCGGAAGCCGCTGCGGGGGTGAGGCCGGGGGCGGGGCCGGCCGCCGACCGGGCGTCGACTCTTACGTCGAACGCGGCTCGTGCGTGGCCGAGTTGGGCGCTCCCGGGGCGCGAGCCCGCGGTCACCGAGTGGCCGTAGCAACGATGTTCGAGTGCGGGCCTGCGGTGCGGCGGGCTCGGCGACTCGTCCGGTTTGGCATAGATTGCCCGGCTATGGGAGACAGTGGCTCGATCAGCCGGCGGACAGTGCTCAGGGCGGCCGCCGTCGCCGGTCTCACGGCGGTGGCGGGAACGGCCGGGGCGGGGACGGGGGTCGCGGCGGCGGGGATCACGGCGGCGGGAGGGTTCCCGCAGCCGGTGACGGTGCGACGGCGGCCGGTGCCGGGGCGGGTGCCGTCGGTGCTGGAGCAGGTGCTGGACGTCCGGTTCGCCGAGGTCGAGGTGCCGGGGCACGGGCGGATCACCACCCGCGCCTACAACGGGGCGCTGCCGGGGCCGACGCTGCGGGTGCGGGCCGGGGACACCCTGCTGCTCACGCACGTCAACGGGCTGCCGCCGAACCCGGCCGGGTCCGACCACGGGCCCCGGATGCCGCACCGCCCCAACAGCTTCAACCTGCACACCCACGGGATGCACGTCTCCCCGTCCGGTCACGCCGACAACGTGCTGCGGGAGTTCGCGCCGCGCGCGGCGGCGGGCGACCCGGAGCCGCACTACCGCACGGTGGTGCACGTCCCGGCCGACCACCCCGCCGGGACGTACTGGTACCACCCGCACCTGCACGGCTCGACCGCCGAGCAGCTCGCGGGCGGCCTGGCGGGGGTGATCGTGGTGGAGGGGGACGTCGACGAGGTGCCGGAGATCCGGGCCGCCGCCGACGTGGTGGTCTGCGTCAACGAGTTGAAGCTGCGCGACGGCCGGGTGCCCGCGTTCACCTCCGGAGCCTGGCTGACCGGGGTGCCGTCGGTGTTCACCGTCAACGGCGCGGTCAACCCGGTGCTGGCGCTGCGGCCCGGCGAGGTGCAGCGGTGGCGGCTGGTCGGGGCCACCGCGTTCACCGCACTGAAGCTTCGACTCACCGGACCGGCAGGTGAGTTGACCATGCACCGGATCGCCCAGGACGGGGTGACGCTGCCCGCGCCGGTGGCCGCGGGAACGGTGGAACTGGTGATGGGCAACCGGGTGGACGTCCTGGTCCGGGGCGGCGCGCCCGGGCGGTACGAGCTGCGGGCCGAGCGGGTGCCGGAACCGCTGCTGACCGTCGAGGTGGCGGGCGCGCCGGTCGACCCGCCGATGGGCCTGCCGGCCGCGCTGCCGCCGGGCCGCCCGCCCCTCGACGAGCGGGACGTGACCGGCCCGGACCGGGAGGTGGTCTTCCACGTCGACCCCGGGGTCTTCCCGCAGCCGTTCCCGGACGCCTTCCGGGTCCTGGGCAGCCACCCCACCCCGCCCGCCCGCCCCGGCGGCGACCTGCGCCACGACCCGGCGTACGGCCTGTACGACCCCGACTACGTCAACCACCTGCTCCCGCTGGGCCGCACCGAACGCTGGACGGTGCGCACCGGCGAGACCTCCCCCGGCTTCAACCACCCCTTCCACCTGCACACCAACCCGTTCCTGGTCACCCACCGGAACGGCGTCCGGCTGGACCCGCCGGTCTGGCACGACACCGTCGGCCTGGCGGGCGGGCACCCCGGCGAGTCGGTGACCTTCCTGGTCCGCTACGAGGACTTCACCGGCCGGGCCATCGCACACTGCCACCAACTGCACCACGAGGACCTCGGCATGATGCAGACCGTGGAGTACGTGGCGGGTTGAGCGCGGTCGGCGTCAACCTGATGCACAGTCGATCCCCGCCTTGGGCAACCGGTTTCAGGGCGCGGCTGTTACAGCTGTTCGAACTGGAAGGAGCGGATGAAGCAGTCCCGGGGCTGGGCGAGGGCGAACAGGACGCAGTCCGTCACCGACTGGGTGGTGAGCGGGTCGGCGGCGGTGCGGGGCGCGGTGTGCCAGGAGGGTGCGAGCGGGTCGGCGTCGGTGAAGTCGGGCGGGTAGAGCGAGATCACCCGGATGCCCTCGGGGCGCAGACGGGCCGAGAGCACGTCGGCGAAGCCCGCCTGGGCGGCCTTCGCGGCGTAGAAGGCGGGATGGGCGGCGGAGCGGTGGTTGCGCGGCTCGGCGACCGAGGAGACCAGGTTGACCACGTCGGCGGCGGCGGAGGCGCGCAGCAGCGGCAGCAGGTGACGGGTGATCAGGACGGTGCCGGTGGCGGCGGAGGCGATGGTGTCGGCGACCGCGGTGTCGTCGGCGTCCAGCAGGTCGGCGCCGTGCAGGTAGCGGGCCCCGTTGTTGACCAGGACGTCGACCCGGTCGGTGCGGGCGGCGACCGCGGCGGCGAAGGACCGCACCGAGGCGGGGTCGGCCAGGTCGCAGGCCAGGCCCTCGGCGTTCGCGCCGCTGTCGGCGGCGACCTCCGCGGCGACCTCGCGGGCCGTCTCCGCGCTCCGCGCGGCCAGCAGCAGGCGGGCCCCGAGCCGCCCGGCCCGCAGCGCGAGCGCGCGGCCGGTGCCGCGGCCGGCGCCGGTGATGACCAGGGTGCGGTCCGCCAGTTCCATCGGGGCCTCCGTCGGTGGGCGTCTCCTACGGGGGAAGATACCGGGGTGGACGGGAGGGGCGAGGTGGCGGGTTGGGGTGCGGAGGTCGCGGTGCTGTGCGGTTGTGGGGCGTGGGGGCGGCGGGAGGTCGGGCAGGTGGTGCGGGGTGGGCGGTTGGGGTGGGACGCCGAGTTCCGGTGCGGGGCGTGCGGGGACGGCGGCTGCCTGGGGTTCGGCGGGGAGGACGCGCCGGACTGGGTCCGCGGGCCGCTGTTGGAGCGGTACGGGCCGGTGCTGGTGCGGCTGGTCGGGCCGGGGGCGGACCGGGGCGCGGTGCTGCGGGTGCTGCGGGCGGCCTGGCCGGTGACGCTGCCGCAGGCGGCGGGGCTGTTGCGGCAGTTGGCGGGGGACGGGCTGGCGGGGACGCCCGCGGAGGCGGCCTGGCTGTGCGGGCGGCTGGCCGAGCGGGGGGTGGCGGCGGAGGCCGTGCCGGGGCAGGACGTGGCCGGGGCCGGTCGGCCGTGGGGGCTGCCCGGGTAGGGGTCAGTCCTCGGGGTCGGTGGGGCGGCGGCGGTTGGTGGTGCGGGTGAAGGCGCCGGTGGTGACGCGGGCGGCGAGGGTGTCGTCGGGGCCGGAGAGGAGGGAGCCGTAGCCGGTGGCGGCCCAGAGGCTGCGGTCGGCGGGGACTTCGAAGTAGGGGACGGTGCGGCCCTGGTCGCGGACGGCGAGGACCTGGGGGGAGCGGCGGGCCTTGAGGGCCTGGGCGCAGTCCTCGCAGACGGCGACGTCGACGCGTTCGCGGCGGCCGAGCGGGCGCCAGGTGGTGCGGCGGGCGGCGGTGCCGTGGCGGGGGTCGAAGAAGCAGAGCGGGAGCCGGGGCTCGGTGGCGAGCGCGGCGCGGCCCTCGGCGACCAGGGCGAGGACGCCCGCCAGGTCGGGGAGGCCGTCGGCGGCATCCAGGACCCGTCCGGCCGCGTCGTAGGCGTCCAGGGCGCGGCCGAGGCCGGGGGTGGTGCTGCCGTCGGCGCCGTCCAGGAGGGTGCCGAGGGCGAGCACCTCGTCGGCGGCCTGGCGGCGCAGGCCGGCCTCGTCGGCGGCCCGGTCGGCGGCGAACACCGCGTCGGGGAAGGTGAAGGCGGTGTGGCGGGGGCGGCGGCGGCTGCGGGCGACCAGGGCGGCGCCGATCACCAGGGCGAGCACCAGGACGGCGGCGAGGGCGAACAGGCCGGTGGAGGACGAGGAGGAGCCGGGGGCGCCGGCGGTGTCGTCGGTGTGCGGGCGGGCCGAGTACTCGCGGTCGACCCGGGCGGCCTCGGCCTTGTAGACCTCGGTGCCCTTGCCGGTGCTGATCAGTTCGATCGCCCGGCCGACCTTGGCGGCCAGGCCGGCGTCCTTGAGTTCCTTGAGCAGGCTGACGGCGTTGGCCGAGTCTCGGACCTGGTGGGTGTCGGAGGGCCACTCGTAGCCGTTCAGCCAGCTGCCGTAGTCGTCGCTGGTGATCATGATCAGCGGTGACTGGCCGAGGCGCTCCTGCACCACGGCGGACAGCCCCTTGGCGCGGCCCCCGAAGGCGTCGCCCTGCTGCAGCGGCACCAGCACCACCTTGATCGGCAGTCCGGTGGCGGCGATCTGCTCGGCGATCTGCTGCTGCTGGGCGGGGGTGACGGCGGCGGCGAAGGCCGGGTCGACGTACACCGGGGAGGTCTTGAGCGCCGCGGCGATGCTCTCGCCGGTCGCCGTGGTGGCGGGGGTGGCGTCGGCGCGGGCCGGGGCGCCGGTGCCGAGCAGGGCGGCGCAGGCCAGCAGCAGGGCGGCCAGCAGGCCCGGCAGCAGGCGGTGGCGCGGGGCGGCGGACGCGGCGGGCGCGGCGGGCGCGGCGGGCGCGGCGATGGTGGTGCGGTCACTGGACACTGGCGGACTCCCTGGCCCTGAGGACGAGTGCGTCGAGGTTCTCGAGCGCGGCGGGCAGGACCTGGCCGGACCGGTCCCAGACGGTGGCCTCGGTGCGGCCGTCCGCGCCGGGCACCCGGAGCAGCAGTTTGTCGGCCTCGGCGCGGCGGGCGGTCCGGTCGGCGGCGGGGCGGTTGGCGCCGCCGCGCTGGAGGGCGTCCCGACAGTCGGTGCACAGGCGGGCGGTGCCGGTGCCGAGGTCGACGACGGGGAACCAGGACGGGACCTTGCCGCCGTCGGCCGCGCCGTGCAGCGGGTTGAGCCGGCACAGCCGGGCCTCCCGGCTGCCGTGCAGGGCGTCGAACCCGGCCCGGGCGAGGGCGGTGGCGGCGGCCAGGTCGGACGGGTCGGCGGTGCGGCCGCCGTCCTCGCCGAGCAGGAGTTCGGCGGCGTCCAGGCAGTCCCAGGCGCGGGTCCGGCCGGGGGCGTCCTGGTCGGCGGCGGCGAGCCGGACGGCCAGCGCCCGGGTGTCCTCGGCGGCCCAGGCCCGCAGTTGGCGGGCGGACGGCTGGGCGGCGGTGCGCCGGGGGCCGGTGGCGGCGTGCTGCGGGGTCGGGTCGGCGGCCAGGACGCGCCGGGAGCGGACCACCGCCCGGGTGACGGCGATCGCGGCCCAGGCGAGCAGCAGCAGGACGCCGTACAGCATGAAGCCGAGCATCAGGCCGGGGCCGAAGTCGCTGCTGAACAGCGGCGGGAGCTTGTTGCTGCGCAGTTCGGGCAGGGCGGTGGGGCCGTTGCCGTAGGCCGGTTCGCCGGTCGGCTGGGCGGCGGCCACGGTGTCCAGGACGCTGTTCAGCCGGTCCGGGATGCGCAGGTCGTCGGAGGCGGTGCTGCGGTCGGGGTAGCGCAGGTCGGCGCGCCGGAAGCGGGTGGGGGCGTCGGTGCCGGCCGGGCCGAACTCGGCGAGTTCGAAGTAGCCGCCCACCGGGTCGACCTGCACGTACACGCCGTCCCGGCCGGTGCGCTGGTGCACCTGGGCGAGCAGGGTGGTGCTGCTGCCGCCGCTCTCGTCGTCGCTGTCGGACCCGGTGAACAGCAGGTACACCGGGGTCTTGGCGGCCAGCTCGGCCGTCCGCTGCCGGACGGCGGCCAGTTGGGCGGGCGTCAGCGCGGTCGGGGCGGAGGGGTCCTGGTAGATCCCGTCGGCGGCGAGCGCGGCGGCGGCCTCGGTGGTGCGGGCGTCCAGGTCGGCCTGGGTGACGGTGAGGTCGGGGTCGTCGAGGGTCTGCGGGAAGACCTTGGGGGCGGCGAGCACCACGCCGAGCACGGCGGCGACCGTGGCCAGCAGGGTCACCACGAGCACGGTGCGGCGCAGCGGCGCGGGGGCGGGCTGCCCGGCCTTCTTCTCGGGGTTCTTCGCGACGGTGCTCTTCGCGGGGCTCTTGGCGGTGGGGCCCTTGGCGGCGGGGCCCTTGGCGGCGGGGTTCTTGGCCTTGGCGAGGGCGACGGCCGGCTGCTTGCCCAGGTCGACGGCCCCGGGCCGGCGCGCGGCGGGGGCCGGTTCGGTGGGGCGCGGGAGGCCGCGGCGGCGGGAGAGCCGCAGGCCGAGGGCGAGCAGCAGGCCGGGGAGCACCACGACGGCCAGGCCGAGCGTCAGGTTCTGGTTCTGCCGGTCGGTGGCGGAGATGTACGTCCGGGGGAGGTCGCCGTGGTCCCGGTACACCGCCTCGACCTCGGCGGCGACCCGGTCCTTGCCCTGGACGACCTTGTCGGCGAAGACGGTGAACCCGGCCAGCGGCCCGGCGTCGTACGGGGTGACGTGGTTGGCGATCCGGGCGGCGTCCTCGGCGGGGAGGTCGACGCCGAACGTGGAGACGGTCAGGCCGCCGTACTTCTGCACCAGCACGTACAGGCCGTCGGCGCCGAGCCGGTCGTGCACCTGGGCGAGCAGCGTCCGGTCGGCGTCGGGCAGCACCAGCACGTAGGTGGGGACGCCGGTCCGGCGGGCGACGGCGGCGAACTCCGGGCCGAGCGAGCGGGGCACCTGGCGCGGCTGGTCGGCGGAGATGTAGACCGGGTCCTTGCGCAGCTCGGCGGCCAACCGCTCGGCCTGGGTGGCCTCGGCGGGCAGCAGCCCGGCCGCGGAGCCGGCGGCGGGTGCAGTCGCGGCGGGCGCGGAGGCGGCGGGCGCGGAGCCGGCAGGCGCGGAGGCAGCGGGCGCGGAGGCGGAGCCGGAGGCAGCGGGCGCGGCGGGCGCGGTCGCGGCGGTGGGCCCGGCGGTCGGGTCGGCGGCGGTCGCCGGGGCGGCGGCGGTGAGCAGCGCCAGCACGGCCAGGGCGGCGGCGGCCAGCGGGGTTCCCGGGGCCACCGGCGTGGCCGACCGGCTCCGGTCCGCCGTCCGCTTCTGTGTCCGCATGGGTGCCTCCCGGGTGGTTCGGCCGGTCACTTTACCCGCGCTTTATGGTGACGAGAACCGCTGCCCGTCGGTTCCCGGTGGTTGGATCGGGGCCGCGGGGTCGCCACGGGCGCCGCCGGACGGAGGGACGAGGACGATGAGCGGCACGGCGGCGGCGAGCGGTGCGGACGGGCGGCACCCGGCGGACAGCCACGACCTGATCCGGGTGCACGGGGCCCGGGTGAACAACCTGAAGGACGTCAGCGTGGAACTGCCCAAGCGCAGGCTGACGGTGTTCACCGGGGTGTCCGGCTCGGGCAAGAGCTCGCTGGTGTTCGGGACGGTCGCGGCGGAGTCGCAGCGGCTGATCAACGAGACGTACAGCGCCTTCGTGCAGGGCTTCATGCCGTCGCTGAGCCGCCCCGAGGTGGACGTGCTGGACGGCCTGACCACCGCGATCGTCGTCGACCAGCAGCGGATGGGCGCCGACCCGCGCTCGACGGTGGGCACCGCGACGGACGCCAACGCGATGCTGCGGATCCTGTTCAGCCGGCTCGGCGACCCGTACCTCGGGCCGCCGCCCGCGTTCTCCTTCAACGTGCCGACGGTGTCCGGCGCGGGCGCGATCACGGTGGAGCGCGGCGAGGGCACGACGACCGAGGAGCGGACGTTCGGGCGGACCGGCGGGATGTGCCCGCGCTGCGAGGGGCGGGGCAGCGTCTCGGACATCGACCTGGGGCAGCTGTACGACGGCGCGAAGTCGCTGAACGAGGGCGCGCTGACCATCCCCGGCTACAAGCCCGGCGGCTGGAACTACCGGCTGTACACCGAGTCCGGCCTGGTCGACCCGGACAAGGCGATCGACGCGTACGGCGAGCAGGAGCGGCACGACTTCCTGTACCGGGAACCGGTCCGGATGAAGATCGCCGGCATCAACATGACCTACGAGGGCCTGGTGCTGCGGATCCGGAAGTCCATGCTGGCCAAGGACCGGGCCGCCCTCCAGCCGCACGTCCGCGAGTTCGTGGACCGGGCCGTCGCCTTCGCCACCTGCCCCGAGTGCGACGGCACCCGGCTCGGTCCGGGCGCCCGCGCCTCCAAGATCAGGGGCGTCTCGATCGCCGACGCCTGCGCCCTGCAGATCAGCGATCTCGCCGCCTGGGTGCGGGAGTTGGACGAGCCGACGGTGGCCCCGCTGCTGGCCTCGCTGCGCCAGCTGCTGGACTCGTTCACCGCGATCGGCCTCGGCTACCTGTCGCTGGACCGCCCGGCCGGGACGCTGTCCGGCGGCGAGGCGCAGCGGGTGAAGATGATCCGGCACCTGGGCTCCTCGCTGACCGACGTCACGTACGTCTTCGACGAGCCGACCACCGGCCTGCACCCGCACGACATCCAGCGGATGAACGGGCTGCTGCGGCAGCTGCGCGACAAGGGCAACACGGTGCTGGTGGTGGAGCACAAGCCGGAGACCATCGAGATCGCCGACCACGTGGTCGACCTCGGCCCGGGGGCCGGCTCGGCGGGCGGCGAGGTGTGCTTCGAGGGCACCGTGGCCGGGCTGCGGGCCAGCGGCACCGTCACCGGCCGGCACTTCGACGACCGGGCCGCGCTCAAGCCCGAAGTCCGCACCCCCACCGGCGTGTTGGAGATCCGCGGGGCCGACGCGCACAACCTGCGCAAGGTCGACGTGGACGTGCCGCTGGGCGTGCTGGCGGTGGTGACGGGCGTGGCGGGCTCCGGGAAGAGCTCGCTGGTGCACGGCTCGCTGGTCAGCGGGAAGGCGCTGGCGGGCGGGGTGCCGGAGGGCGTGGTGGCGATCGACCAGAGCCCGATCCGGGGCTCGCGGCGCTCCAACCCGGCCACCTACTCGGGCCTGCTGGAGCCGATCCGCAAGGCCTTCGCCAAGGCGAACGGGGTGAAGCCCGCCCTGTTCAGCGCCAACTCGGAGGGCGCCTGCCCGGCCTGCAACGGCGCGGGCGTGGTCTACACCGACCTGGGCATGATGGCCGGGGTGGCGACGGTCTGCGAGGAGTGCGAGGGCAGGCGCTTCCAGGCCGCGGTGCTGGAGTACCGGCTCGGCGGCCGGAACATCGCCGAGGTGCTGGCGATGTCCGTCGACGCGGCCCAGGAGTTCTTCGGCGCCGGCGAGGCCCGCACGCCCGCCGCGCACACCGTCCTCAAGCGGCTCTCCGACGTCGGCCTCGGCTACCTGACGCTCGGCCAGCCGCTCACCACGCTCTCCGGCGGCGAGCGCCAACGCCTCAAGCTGGCCGCGCAGATGGCCGAGAAGGGCGGCGTGTACGTGCTGGACGAGCCGACCGCCGGACTGCACCTGGCCGACGTCGAACAGCTGCTCGGCCTGCTGGACCGGCTGGTCGACTCCGGCAAGTCGGTGATCGTGGTCGAGCACCACCAGGCGGTGATGGCGCACGCCGACTGGATCATCGACCTCGGCCCGGGCGCCGGCCACGACGGCGGCCGGATCGTCTTCGAGGGCACCCCCGCCGCGCTGGTCGCCGACGGCAGCACGCTGACCGGCCGTCACCTCGCCGCGTACGTCGGGGCGCGCGCCGACGCCTGACCGGGCGTCACTGATCGGGCGTCACCGAACGGGAGTCACCGAACGGGAGTCACCGACCGTCGCCGCCGGACCACGGAAACGCAGGTCACGGCGACGGTCGGCCACCGGGCCGATCCCTTCCGTGACCCTCCATCACTCCCCCGCATCGCCTCGGCAAAGTTTTCGTCCCGGGCGGAAAATCCCCACGACAGCGCGACGGCTCCGCCCCAGAATGTCCGTGATCTTCACGGGGCACGGCCGAGTACGGGGGAGCGCATGACCACGGAAATCCCGCTGACGGAACTGGACGCCACGCGGTGGGAGGGGCTGGAGACCGCGCACTGGTCCAGCCCCGCGACGATGGTGCCGCGGGTGCTGCACCGGCTGGCCGCCGCCGGGCCCGACGGCGGCCGCCCCGAGGACTGCGAACTGCTGTACTGCCTGATCCCCGAACCCGGGCGGCCCGTCCCGTCCGCAACCCCCGTCGCCCTGCCGTTCCTGCTCGCACTGGCCGCCGACCCCGCCACCGGCGCCGCCCGCGGACCGCTCACCGCCCTGCTGGCCCGCCTGCTGACCGCCGCCCCCGACCTGCCCGAACGGCACCGCTCCCGGGCCCTGCCGCTGCTCACCGACCCGGACCCGGCGGTCCGCCGCGCCGCCCTGCCGCTCGCCCCCGACCCAGGCTGCCTGCTCGGCCTGTGGCGCACCGAGACCGACCCGTCCGTCCGGCTCTCCCTGCTGCTCGCGCTGGCCGGCACCGCCACCACCGGCGCCCGCGCCGTCCTCGCCGAGACCCTCACCGAGGACCACCCCGCGCTGTACGTCGCCGCCGTGCACGCCTCCGCCGGCCACGACCCCGACCTGCCGGTCCGCCACCTCGACCGGCTGCTCACCCTGCTCACCGACCCCGCGCTGCGCCCCCGCTTCGACGACGTCTGGTACCCGGCGCACCGCCCCGGCCCGCTGACCCGCGAGCACCTGCTCTGGTCCGTGTACGGGCTGCTGGCGCACCGCCCCGACCTGCAGTCCGCCTACCCCGGCCACCTGCTCGCCGCGGCCGACCGCACCGGCGACGAGGCGCTGCGCCGGGAGGCCGTCCTGCTGGCCCGGTACCACGGCGGATCCTGACCGACCGTCAGCCGATCCCCGCCCCGGCACCGCGGCGCCTGACGGCCGCTCACCCCGCGGCCGGACCGGCGGCGTGCGCGAGCGCGGCCCGCAGCCGGGTGAGCCGGGCGATCTCGGCGTCCAGCGCGGCGAGGCGGCGCCGGACCACCGGCCCGCCGGAGGCACCCGCGCAGCGGCGGGCCGGGTCGGCGGCCAGCAGGTCGAAGGACTCGGCGTGGCCGCGCAGGTCCTCGATGGTCAGCCCGAGGGAGAGCAGGGTGCGGATCACCCGGACCCGGGCCACGTCCGTACTGTCGTAGCAGCGCTGTCCGCTGGTGCTGCGGGCGGGCGGCGGCAGCAGACCGCGCTGCTCGTACAGGCGCAGCGCCCTGGGCGTGGCTCCGGCGGCGGCTGCCGCGTCCCCGATCCGCATCCGCACGCTCCTCAGGACAGGGTCGCGCCCGAGAAGACCACCGTGGGCCCCTCGATGCCGTTGGACGACCTCGGGGCGGTGCAGGTGATCGCCAGCCGCAGGGCGCCGGTGACGTCCACGTCGATCGGCGTCGTCCTGCCGAGCGAGAGGTGGACGAACTGCAGGCGCTTCCCGTCGGCCTCGATCGAGACGTCGGTCTCCATGTTCCGGGAGCTGTCGTCCAGCCCGAGGAGACCGGTGAGCTTCCGGTAGCCGCGGCCGAGGTTGTAGTACGTCCGGACGCCGCCCGCGTTGGCGTAGGACACCGCCGTCACCGCGTCGTCCTGGGACTTGCCGTCGAGCGTCGCCTGGTGGGCGCTCAGCGGGTTGAAGCTCTCCGGGAGCACCGGCACGTCCCGCAGGAGCACCGCCCCGGACGGGCCTCCCGAAGCGGACGCCGAGGAGCCGCCGGCACCCTGCGGGGCCGCGGTGACCGTGGCCGTCGCGGTGACCGTGGTCACCGGGCCGGGCACGGCCACCGTGGTCGTGGCGTTCGGCGCGACCGGGGACGGCACGCCGGCGGCCGGCAGGACGAAGAAGCCGAGCACCAGGCCGAGCAGGGCCGTTCCGGCCGAGATCAGGCTCGCCACGCCGTTCATCGCCTCGGGCCAGCGCGTCGGCGCGGGAGTCGGCCGCGCCTCCGGCGGGTCGGTCGGTGGTGGTGGCACAGTGCTCATGAGTCCCCCTTCGCCATCGACCGTGACAACGCCTCCCCGGTCGGTACCCATTCCCCGGACCTGCCGTCAACTACCTTCAGGGTCAACGGTTTGCCCAAGGAGGTGGCCTCAGCTCGGGGCCTCGCCCAGTTCCACCAGCACCGTGCCGAAGTACCGGCCCTCGGCCATCTCCTGGAAGGCCTGCGGGGCCCGTTCCAGGCCGCTCACCCGGACGTGCGGGAAGGCGATCCGGCCCTCCCGCAGCCACTCGCCGAAGCGGGGCCGCCACGCGGCCTCCGCCTCGGCCTGACCGGCGCTCCCGCAGCCGATCAACTGAACGCCCTTGATGATGAGTTGGAAGGCGTCCAGGCGCAGTGGGGGGTGCGCGGACGGGGTGTCGCCGAGCTGTCCGGAGAGCACGCCGACCAGGGCGGCGCGGGCGCCGGGGCGGGTGGCGGCGAGGGCCGCCTCGGCCTGGTGGCCGCCGACGTTGTCGATCAGCAGGTCGATGCCGTCGGGCGCGGCCTCGGCGAGTTGCCGGGCGAAGCGCTCGGCGCGGCCGGGCCCGTCGCCCGTCCGCTCGTCCACCAGCACGGCGTCGTAGCCGAGTTCGCGCAGCCGCTCGGCCTTGGCCGGGGAGCCGGTGGTGCCGATGACGGTGCCCGCGCCGAGCAGCCGGGCGGTCTGGCCGGCCAGGGTGCCGACGCCTCCGGCCGCGCCGGTGACCAGCACGGTGTCGCCGGGGCGGACCGGCGCGGTGCGGGTGAGCACCCCGTAGCCGACCGAGCCGGGCGCGAGGTGGGCCGCCGGATCGGCCAACTCATCGACCAGCGGGGTGAGTTCGGCCAGGTCGGCCACCGCGTACTCGCGCCAGCCCCGGGAGTGGACGACCAGGTCGCCGGGACGCAGCCCGCTGCCCGCCGGGGCGTCGACCACCTCGGCGACGGCCGGCCCGAACAGGGTGTCGCCGGGTTCGATCGGCGGGAACGGCGTGCCCGGCGGGGTGTCGCCGAGCAGCGTCGCCAGCCCGGCGAACAGCAGGAACCACCGGTTGCGCAGCAGGACTTGACCCGCCGCGGGCTTCGGGGCGGGCGTCTCGACCACCACCAGGTCGGCGGCGACCGGACGGCCCTGCGGGCGGCGGGCGAGGTGGATCTCGCGGACGGTTTCGGGCACGCTCATGGACGGCTCCTCGGGGAGTACCGGACGGCAGGTGCCGGAAAGCTAGCCCTTGACCCGCGGGTCAGGGTCAAGCACGTCGGCGCGCGTCGCGCCGACTGCGCGGAGGGGAGCGGGAGATGGACGGGCGGGTGCGGGTGCGGACGGGGCGGCCGCCGGACGCGGCCGGGCTGGTGCGGCTGGCCGGGCAGGTCGAGCAGTGGTTCGGGCCGATGGTCGGCGAACCGGGCTTCCACGCCGCCGTGGAGCGCCAACTCGCCTGCGGCCAGGCCCTGGTGGCCGTCGGTGGGGCCGGGCTGCTGGGCGGTCTGCTGGTCGGCCGGCGGCCGCCGGTCTGCCACCTGCACTGGCTGGTGGTGGACGCCGCCGCCCGCGGCCTGGGCATCGGTCGGGCCCTGGTCGCCGAGGCGCTGGCCCGCTGCCCGGCGGAGGTGCGGACGGTGGAGGTGGTGACGTTCGGTGCGGACCATCCGGGCGCGACGGCCGGCGGCGCCCGGGTCTTCTACGAGCGGCTGGGCTTCTCCCCCGCCGAGCCCGCGGCCCCGGGGCCGGAGGGCGGTTCCCGGCAGGTGTACCGCCGCGAGCTCCGCCCCGATGATTCTGCAAACCCATTGGTACACAAGTGAATTGACGAACCGTCAGCAGACGGGCGGGTCAGTTCTCGGCGAGGTGGGCGCGGGCCCAGTCGCAGGCGGTGTCGAGGACGTCGAGCAGGGAGGTGCCGAGGGCGGTGAGGGCGTACTCGACGTGCGGAGGGTTGCCGCCGTGGTCGGTGCGGGTGAGCCAGTGGTCGCGCTCCATGGCGCGGAGCGTCTCGGTGAGGACCTTCGGGCTGACGCCGCGCAGCCGGGCCTTGAGTTCGGTGAAGCGGTGCGGGCCGTCCTGGAGGCAGCGCAGCACCAGGCCGGACCACTTGTCGCCGATCCGGATCGGCGAGCTGCGCGCGCAGTGTGGGTCGAACACGACGGCGTCCCGGGGAATGGCCATGCACCGACGATAGCCGCCGTCGGGGCCGGTTCCGTTGCAGTAACCGGGGGTGCCCGTCCTACCGTCTGCGGCGTCGGTACGGACCGAGGAGGACGCATGGCGAGGATCGTGGTTTTCGGCGCGGGCGGGCGGGTCGGCCGGGCAGCCGTCGCGGAGGCGGTGCGGCGCGGGCACGCCGTCACGGCGGTGGTGCGCGACCCCGACCGACACCCGGAGCTGGCCGCGGCGGCGGGGGTCGCGGTGGTGCGGGGCGACGCGACCGATCCGGTGGCGGTGGCCGCGGCGGCGGCCGGGCACGACGCGGCGGTCAACGCCACGGCGCGGCTCGACGTCCCGTCCGTCGAGCACTTCACCGCCGCCGCGCGGGCCCTGCTGGACGGCCTGGGCCGGGCGGGGGTGGGCCGGCTGCTGGTGCTGGGGATCGCCACCACGCTGGAGACCGCGCCGGGCGTGCGGATCATGGACGATCCGCAGTTCCCGGCCGAGTACCGGGCGTTCTCGCAGGGCCACGTCGCCGAGTTCGAGCTGCTGGCCGCGGAGGCGGGCCCGCTGGACTGGCTGATGGTCGTGCCGCCGATGGACCTGACCCCGGACGCACCGGCCACCGGCCGGTACACCAGCGCGGTCGGCACCGTCACCGGCACCGGCCGGATCTCGCACGCCGACCTGGCCGTCGCCCTGCTGGAGGAGATCGAGTCCCCGCGCCACCACGCCGTCCAGCTCGCCGTCTCGCACTGACGGCCCACCGGGCACGGCGGAACGGCCGGACGCGGCGGAACGGCCGGGCACGGCGGGCGCGGCGCATCGGCCGGACGCGGCGGAACGGCCGGGCGGATTGCGCGGCGGCCGGACGGGTAGCCGGGAGGCCGGGACCGCACATCCCGAGCCCGAGGAGGCACCGATGACCGCACGCCGCGACCCCGCACCCGAGGACCGGAACGCGGACCGCAGCACGGACCGGCGGAGCGGCGAGGGCGACCGCCGGTACGGGGACCGGGCCGCCGACGTCCGGCCGACCCGCGAGCCGGACCCGGACGTCCGCGGCCCGCAGGAGGGGTACGACGCGACCGCCGACGCCGCCCGCCGCACCGGCGCACCCGCCCCGGCCGAC
Source organism: Kitasatospora sp. NRRL B-11411 (assembly GCF_000721345.1). Lineage (NCBI taxonomy): Bacteria > Bacillati > Actinomycetota > Actinomycetes > Kitasatosporales > Streptomycetaceae > Kitasatospora > Kitasatospora sp. NRRL B-11411. The sequence goes on from NZ_JOGH01000064.1 coordinate 15,430, forward strand.
CGGGACCCGCACCCGGAACAGCCGGAGCGCCCGTGAGCGCGGCCCGGCGGCCGGTCAGGCCCCGGCTGCCGCTCCGGCGAGGAGGAGGGCGATCGCGTCGTCGACGAGGGCCTCGCCCTGGGCGGGCGTGATCCGGCGGGAGGTGACGAGTGCCGAGGCGCCCTGGACGGTCGCGGACAGGAGGAGGGAGAGCCGGCCGACGTCGGACGCCGGGTAGGCGCCCGACGCGACGCCCGCGGCCATGAGGTCGGCCAGGGCGGCGAACAGGCGCTCCGCGGCGCCGCTCACCGCCGCGGAGGGCTCTTCGGCCTTCGTCGTGAACATCAGGTCGAGCAGCGCCGGTTCCCGGACGGCGAACTCCACGTACGCCCGGGCCGCCGCACGCAGGGTGCGCACCTGGTCGTGGGCGGCGTCGGGGGTGCGGTCGGGGGCGAGGTCGTCGCGGGCCCGGGCGGCGGCCCGGCGGATCTCGTCGGCGAGGCGCAGGAAGCCGCGTTCCGCGAGCGCGTCGAGCAGGGCGCCCCGGTCGGGGAAGTGGCTGCGCGGGGCGCCGTGGCTGACGCCGGCCTCGCGGGCCAGTTCGCGGAGGGAGAGCGCGTCGAGTCCGCGCTCGCGGAGCACCTTCTCCGCCTGTTCGAGCAGCACGGCGCGGAGGTTGCCGTGGTGGAAGGGCCGGTGGGACATGGCCTCATCCTACTCAAAACTAGTCATTGACTAGTTTCTAGGCACTGCCTAGTCTCTGGGTGTCGGACACCGACGTACCGGACCGCCAACTCCAGGGAGCAGGGCCCCAGATGACCCACCCGAACACCGCGCTGTGGCTGCTGAAGCGGAGCGCGCCCTTCACCGTCGGCCCCGCGCCCTACACGCCCCCGGCGGCGGGCGAGGTCGTCGTCCGGGTGCGGGCGGTCGCCGTGAACCCGATCGACGGCCTCCCGGGCTTCCTGTACCGCCTGGCGCTGCCCTGGCTGGCCTTCCCCGCCGTCGTGGGCTCGGACGTCGCGGGCGAGGTCGTCGAGACGGGCCCGGGCGTGACCCGGCTGCGCCCGGGGGACCGCGTCCTCGGGCACGCGTTCGGCGTCGACGAGTCCCGCAACCGCCCGGCCGAGAGCGCCTTCCAGCACTACACCGTGCTCCTGGAGCACATGGTCGCCCCGCTGCCCGACACGCTCCCCTTCTCCCGGGCGGCCGTGCTCCCGCTGGCCCTCTCGACCGCCGCCACCGGCCTGTTCCAGCAGGACCACCTCGGCCTCGCGCTGCCCTCCGCCCGGCCCGCCGACCGTGGGGAGACGGTGCTGGTCTGGGGCGGCGCGACGAGCGTCGGGAGCAACGCGATCCAGCTCGCCCGCAATGCCGGCTACCGGGTGGTGGCCACCGCCTCGCCGGCCGGCTTCGACCACGTCCGCGCCCTGGGCGCCGCGCACGCCGTCGACCGCACCGCCCCCGACGCCGTCGAGCGGGTCCTGGAACTGCTCGACGGCGGCCCGCTCGCGGGCACCCTGGCGATCGGGGCCGGTTCGCTGCGCCGGACGGTCCCGATCGCGGCCCGCGCGACGGGCAGCGGGCGGATCGCCTCCACCCAGCCCGCGGTCCTCGTCCGCCTCCCGGCCCTGCGCGCGCGCCGACGCGGCGTCCGGGTCAGCGGCGTCTGGGGCGGCACCCTGAAGGACAACGAGGTCGGGCCCGCCGTCTACACCGGCTTCCTGCCGGCCGCGCTGGCCACCGGCGCCTACCGGGCCGCACCGGACGCCGCCGTCGTCGGCCACGGCCTCGACCGGATCCCCGACGCCCTGCGGGAGTTGAAGCGCGGAGTGCACGCGAAGAAGCTGGTGGTGACGCTGTGAAACCCGCGCGGCCCGCGCCGGTCCCGGTCCCCGGGCCCGCCCCCGCGACGGATCCCGGGCCCGCCCCCGCGACGGATCCCGGGCCCGCCCCCGCGACGGCTCCCGGCGCTCCCGGCGCGTCCGGCGCGTCCGGTCCGGGCGCTGTCACAGGCAGCTGACAGGCTGGCCCGATGAGTGAACCCACCACCTCGCCGCAGAACTTCTCGCCCGCCTGGGCCGGCACCGCGGGCCGGGCCGATCCGCCGCTGGTCGGCGACGAGCGGGAGATCCTGCTCTCCTACCTGGAGTTCCACCGCGAGACCTTCGCGCTGAAGTGCGCGGGCGTCCCGACCGAGCGGCTGTCGGAGTTCCTGGTGCCACCGTCCGGGCTGACCCTGCACGGGCTGGTCCGGCACCTGGCGGGGGTCGAGCAGTGGTGGCTGCAGATCCAGTTCGCCGGGGACGAGTCCCGGCCGCTGGTGTACTACTCGGACGACGACCCCGAGCAGGACTTCGAACGCCTCGACGGGGACTTCGACCAGGCCCTGGCCACCTGGCGCGCCCAGGTCGAGACCTCCCGCCGGATCGTCGCCGAGGCGCCCTCGCTGGACGCCACCGGCACCCACAAGGCCACCGGGCAGCCGGTGTCGCTGCGCCGCATCCTGGTGCACCTGCTCGCCGAGTACGCCCGCCACAACGGGCACGCGGACCTGCTGCGCGAACGGATCGACGGAGCCACCGGGTACTGACGGGCCCCGCGGCGCCGCCGGTGCCGTCCGGGGGCTTCCGGGCGGGGGGTTGTAGCCTGGGGGGGTGCTCCTACTCGTCAGCCGTCGCCACGTGGACCTGCTCCGCGTCACGAGCATGTCCTGTCGACGCTCCGGCTGACCTCACCCCTCCCCTCCGGCCCCCGCCCTCCCCCACCGGGACGCGCGGGCCCCCGTCTCCCCGGCCCGTCCGGCGTGATCCGCCGTCCCCGCCGGGGTCTTCACCACCGCGGACGCACCCCCATGACGCAGCAGCACCCCACCTCCCTCCCCGTCATCGACCTCTCGCTCGCCGACGGCACCCCCGCCGACCGGGAACGCCTGCACCGCGACCTGCGCGCGGCCGCCACCGGCGTCGGCTTCTTCCAGCTCACCGGGCACGGCGTCACCCCCGCCGAGACCGCCGCGCTGACCTCCGCGATGCGGGCCTTCTTCGCCCTCCCCGAGGCCGACCGGCTGGCGGTCAGCAACCTCAACTCCCCGCACTTCCGCGGCTACACCCGCACCGGCGACGAGCGCACCGGCGGCCGCCGCGACTGGCGCGACCAGCTCGACATCGGCCCCGAACTGCCGCCGCACGTCCCGGCCCCCGGCGAGCCCGCCTACTGGTGGCTGGAGGGACCCAACCAGTGGCCCGCCGCCCTGCCCGGGCTGCGCACCGCCGCCCTGCACTGGATCGACCGCCTCGACGGCGTCGGCCGCCGCCTGCTGCACGAGCTGCTCGCCTCGATCGGCGCCCGCCCCGACTTCTACGACGACGCCTTCGCCCCGCACCCCCACCTGCACCTCAAGCTGGTCCGTTACCCGGGCAGCGCCCCCGACGGCCCCCCGCAGGGCGTCGGCACCCACAAGGACTACGGCTTCATCACCCTGCTCCTCCAGGACACCGTCGGCGGCCTCCAGGTCGAACGCCCCGACGGCACCTTCCTGGACGTCCCCCCGCTGGACGGCGCCTTCGTCGTCAATCTCGGCGAGCTGCTGGAGGTCGCCACCGACGGCTACCTCAAGGCCACCTCCCACCGCGTGCTCTCCCCGCCCGGCGCCCGCGAGCGCTTCTCCGTCCCGTTCTTCTACAACCCGCGCCTGGACGCCCACATCACCCCGCTCGACTTCCCGCACGCCCACCACGCCCCCGGCATCACCCGGGACCCCACCAACCCGCTGCACGCCGAGTTCGGCACCAACGAGCTGAAGGGCTACAGCCGCGCCCACCCCGAGGTCACCCGCCGCCACCACGCCGAACTGCTCACCAGCGGCTGACCGGACCCCGCTCGGCCCGCGCCGGCCGTCCCCGGGTGTCCTGGTGCGGGGGCGGCGGCGGGTGCGACACTGCCGGTGTCACAGTGGGGTCTGGGTGAGGGGTCGGGTGTGGTCGACGGGCCGCGGTGGACGGTGGAGGAGCTGGCGGACCGGGCCGGGGTGACGGTGCGGACGCTGCGGTTCTACGGGGCGAAGGGGCTGCTGCCGCCGCCGGAGCTGGGGGCCCGGCGGGTGGGGTGGTACGGGGCGGAGCACCTGGGGCGGCTGGAGCTGATCGAGGAGTTGCAGCGGCAGGGGCTGACGCTGGCCGCGATCGACCGCTACCTGGCGCAACTTCCGCAGGACATCGGCGAGTTGGACCTGGCGATCCACCGGGCGCTGGTGGCGTCCTGGACGCCGGAGTCGGCCGAGGAGGCGAGCCGGGAGCAGGTGGAGCGGCGCGCCGGGCGGGCGCTGTCGGACGCGGACCTGGACTCGCTGGCGGCGATGGGCGCGCTGCACCGCACCGGCGACCCGGACGTGTTCAAGGTCGACCCGGGCCTGCTGCCGCTGGGGGTGCGGGTGCTGGACGTGCCGATCCCGCTGGAGACGCTGTTGGCGGCCCGGGCGGTGGTGCGGCTGCACAGCCGGGCGACGGCGCACGACCTGCACCGGCTGTTCCGGGACACCGTGTGGCGCCCGTACCGGGAGAGCGGCCCGGCGCCCGCGGAGCTGGAGCGGATGCGGGAGCTGACCGACCGGATCCAGCCGATGGTGGTGCAGGCGCTGGTGACGGCGTTCCAGCGCTCGCTGGCGGAGGAGCTGGCCCGCCCGGCGGAGTGAGGCCGCCGGGCGGGGCGGTCGACGGGGGCCGCCGGCGGGGGCGGTCAGCGGTTGCGCTCGGGCGCGTCCGGGCGGATGCCGGCCCGGTGCATGGCCCGGGCGACGGCCTCGGCCCTGGTGCCGGCGCCGGGGTCGCGGTGGTGGTCGAGCAGGCCGTCGGCGACGGCGGCGGCCCGGTGCTGGCCGAAGCTGAGGCCGCGGCGGCCCGGCCGCGGGTCGGCGGGCTCCCAGGCGAGGGCCGTGCCGGGGGCCAGCGGGGCGGTGAACACCGAGGCGGCCGGGGCGAGTTCGCCGCCCCGGAGGCCGGCCGTGGCGGCCACCACGGTGTGCGCGGCAGCGGCCTGCCCGGCGCCGAGGTAGACCACCATGGCGTCCCGCCGGGGGTAGTGCCGGGGCTCCGAGAGGATCTTGGCCTGGTAGCGGACGCCGTCCGCCTCCAGCGCGCCGAGCACCGCCGTCCAGACCGCCTCGGCCGCCTCCGGCCGGGCCACGTGCAGGTAGACCCGGAGCAGCCCGCCGGCCGGCTGCGCGCCGCCCGCCGAGCCGTGCACCAGCAGGAAGCCGGGCGACAGCCAGGGGCGCAGCGCCGGGACGTCGGCCAGCACGGTGCTGCCCGCCGCCAGCACGGTGCCGCCCTCGGCCGCCGGGTCGGAGGCGTTGACGGCGTTGACGGCGTTGACGGCGTTGACGGCGGCGACTGCGGTGACGGCGGTGACCGGGACGGCCAGCCGGACGCCGCCGTGCGCGACCACCACGGCCGGGAGCTCCCCGGGGACGGCCGGGGCGGGGCCGACCACGGTGGCGGTGACCCGGGTGCGCCGGTGCGGGACGGCCCGCATCAGCGTGCGTTCGAGGTCGCCGCCGCCGCGCGGGCGGCCGGGCCGCCGGGCGTCCGGCGGGGGCGGCACGATGCCCGCGTGCCAGGACTCGTACAGGGCGTCGCGCAGCACGGTGCGGGCGTGCTCCGGCCGTTCCAGGTCGAAGCTGCGCTCGCCGACCGCGACCGTGCCGGGGGTGAGGACGACGGTGTCGAGCAGGTCGGCCACCGGTCCGGCCAGCGGGGGGAGGCCGGCCGGGGGCGGGAGGGGCGCGGTCGTGGTCGGGGCGGGCATCAGGGGGCCTCCGTGAGTCCGATCGCGGCGGCGGAGCGCTGCGGGGCGAGGATCAGGGTCCGGCCGATGCCGGCCTGGGCCCGGTCGAGGGGGTGCAGCCGGTTGGCGTGCCGGGCGCCGGCCAGGATCCGGTCGAACAGGTGCCAGCCGGCCAGCGCGGCGACCCGGTGCAGGTCGACGGGGGCGGGGGCGTGCGCCCGGTAGCCGGCCAGGACGGCCCGCACGGTGGGCCGGATGCCCTCCAGGGCGAGCCGGCCCTGCCGCATGATCGCGGCGTGCGCGGCCCGCGGGTCGTCGAGCGCGGGGTCCTCGTCCAGGCCGGTGGCCAGGCGGCGGACCGCGCGGTGCACGAACTCGCCGGTCAGGCTGCCCAGGTCGCGTTCGGGCGGGGCGAGCCGGAACTCCTCCCAGTCGGTGAGGTGCAGCCGGCCGTCGTGCCGCAGGAACTGGTCGAGCCGCAGGTCGCCGTGGCTGGGCACCCGGACGGGCGTCCCGGCGTCGCCGTGCAGCAGGGTGCGGACGGCGGCGGCGAGTTCGGTGTCGTGCTGGAGCAGCGCCCAGAGTTCGAGTTCGGCGGCGCTGGCGGCCTGCCAGGCCTTCTCGCTGAGGAAGTCCAGGAAGCCCAGCCGGGACGGGCCGGCCGGCGGCCCGGGCTCCTCGTCGGGCTCGGCGTCGGCGTCGTCGGGGCGGGGCAGGGCGTGCACCTCGGCGAGGGTGCGGCCCAGGGCGCGGGCCAGGTCGGCGGGGAGTTCCCCGTCGGGGGCCAGGTCGCAGAGCGGTTCGGCGCCGTCCAGGTGGGCGAAGACCACCAGTGCGGTGTCGGCCCGCACGCCGAGCAGTTCGGGGGTGTCCCAGCCGAGCGGGGCGCCGTCCTGCCGGGCCCGGGCCAGCACCCGGTCGAACCGGGCCATCCGGGCCAGCCGCTGCGGCACGTCGCGGCCGCCGAGCCGTTTGACGAACACCCGGCCGCCGCCGGTGGTGGGGCCGAACCAGTTGTCGTTGCGGCCCTGGTAGGCCCCGGCCTGCTCCTCCAGCAGGGCGCCCAGTCCGAGCTCGGCGAGCAGGTCGGCGACCTCCGGCGCGGCGGCGAGCGGCGGCGGTTCCAGGACGGTGCGGCCGGTGGCCGGAGCGGGCATCGCGGGTCTTCCCCTCGGGTCGGGCGGCGTCACGGACAGAGTGGCGCGGCTGGTGGCCGCGCCGGGCGGAACGGTGCCGCACACCCGCGGCGGTGTGCGGCACCGTGTTCGCCCCGGCGCGGGATCAGGCCAGGTAGCAGGGGATGCTGGTGACCGAGGTCTCCGGGGTGAGGATCGTCAGACCGGTCTCGGTCATGGTGATGGTGCCGATGATCTGCGGGGCGGCACCGGCCGCGACCAGCTCCTCGGGCGCGGTGTAGGTGCTGTAGCCGGCCAGCAGCTCGTCAGTGGCGAACAGGTCGTCCTGCACGGGGTCCTCCGATGGGACTCGTCGGTCGGCGTCGCGGTCGCGGCGCCGGGGCCGATCCTGGCCGGGGGCGGGCGGCGGGCGGATCCGGGAATCCCGCAGTCCGGCCGCGGGCCGGGGAGTGCGGGAAACCACGATGCGGCGGGGCGGCGGCGGGCCGCAGGATCGAGCGCACCGCCCGGCCGGGCGGGCGACGCGCCCCCAGCACTGGAGTCCCGCCCATGCGCCTCACGCTCTCCCGGAGCCGGAAAGCGGCCCGGGTGCCGTTCCGGCAGCAGCTCACCCCGACCGAGTGCGCGGCCGCCTGCCTGTCGATGGTGCTGGGCGCGCACGGCCGGCACGCGCCGGTCGCCGAGTGCCGGGAGCGGCTGGGCCCGGGCCGGGACGGGGTGGGGCTGACCCGGCTGGTGCGGGTGGCCCGGGAGTACGGGCTGGAGGTGGCGGTGCACCGCTCGCCCCCACCGACCGGCGGAGCGGACGGAGCGGGTGAACGGCCGGACGCCCTGCCGGAGTTGGGCGAGCTGCCGGCCGTCGCGCTGCTGGCCCGGCACCACCTGGTGGTGGTGGAGGCGGTGACCCGGCGCGGGGTGCGGGTGGCGGACCCGGCGCTCGGCCGGTACCGGCAGGACCGGGCGGAGTTCCGGCGGGCGTTCGGCGGGATCGCGCTGGCGATGCGTCCGGGGCCGGACTTCGAGCGGCGCCGGATGCCGTGGCGGCAGGCCCCGCTGCTGCGCTACCTGCGGGACTTCGTGGCCGCGCCGGCCAACCGGCGGATGCTCGCCTCGGTGGCCGCGATCGCCGGGCTGCTCCAGGTGCTGGGCCTGGCGCTGCCGCTGGCCACCCGGGTCGCGGTGGACCGGGTGCTGCCGGCCGGCGGCTTCGGCGCGATGCCCGCGCTGACTGCGGCGCTGGCCGGCACGGTGCTGCTGCACGGGGTGCTGTCGCTGCTGCGGCTGCTGCTGACGGTGCGGCTGCGGGTGCGGTCGGACGCCGAGCTGACCGAGGGCTTCATCGACCACCTGTGGCGGCTGCCGGTCCGGTTCTTCCTGCAGCGCTCGCGGGGCGACCTGCTGCTGCGGGTGCAGAGCGTCTCCAGCACCCGGGAGGTGCTGACCCAGCACCTGCTGAGCTGCACCCTGGACGGCGCGACGCTGGTGATCTACACGGCGGTGCTGACCGTCCTGGTGCCCGGCTACCTGCCCGCGGTGGCGGTGCTGGGGGCGCTGCAGGGCGCGGTGCTGCTCGGCTCGTACACCCGGCTGCGGCGGCTGGCGCAGCGGGAGCTGACGGCGCGTTCGGAGGAGCAGGGCTACCTGGTGGAGAGCCTGGACGCGATGGTGCCGGTGCGGGCGAACGGGGCCGGGGAGCGGGTGCGCCGGCACTGGCGGGGCCTGTTCGACGGCTACCAGCGGGCGATGGCGGCCCGGGCGGGCACCGCGGCCTGGGTGCAGGCCGCCCAGTCGACGCTGGCGGTGCTGGCGCCGCTGGTGCTGCTCTGGTTCGGGCTGCGGTTCGTGCTGGCCGGGGAGCTGTCGCTGGGCACCATGCTGGCCGCGAACTCGCTGGCGCTGTCGGTGCTGGCCCCGGTGCAGACCCTGGTGACGGCCTCGCAGAGCTTCTCCACCATGCGGGCCCAGATCGAGCGGGTCTACGACGTGCTGGACACCCCGCCGCTGGAGCCGGGCACCGCCGACCTGCCCGGCTCGGGCCCGCTCGCGCTGTCGCTGCGCGACCTGCGGTTCGCGTACCACGAGGACGGGCCGCCGGTGCTGGACGGGATCAGCGCCGAGCTGCCGGCCGGCGGCAAGCTCGGCGTCGTGGGCCGCACCGGCTCCGGCAAGAGCACCCTGGGCCTGGTGATGCTGGGCCTGCTCGCCCCGCAGCAGGGCGAGGTGCGGCTGGACGGGGTGCGGGTGCAGGACGTCGACCCGGCCCGGCTGCGGGCCGGCTTCGGGGCGGTGCTGCAGGAGCTGCGGCTGTTCAGCGGCAGCATCCGGGACAACCTGCTGCTGGGCCGGCCGGACGCCTCCCCCGAGGAGGTGGAGCGGGCCTGCCGGGTGGCGGGCCTGCACCAGGACGTGGTCCGGCTGCCGATGGCGTACGACACCCCGGTCGGCGAGGGCGGCGCGGCCCTCTCGGCGGGCCAGCGCCAGCGGGTCGCGCTGGCCCGGGCCCTGGTCAGCCGGCCCCGGCTGCTGCTGCTGGACGAGGCGACCAGCCACCTGGACGCCCTGACCGAGCAGCAGGTGGACGCGGCCCTGGGCGAGCTGCGGGTGACCCGGGTCGTGGTGTCGCACCGCCTGTCGGCGATCCGCAACGCGGACCGGACGCTGGTGCTGGACGGCGGCCGGGTGGTCGACTCCGGCACCCACCTGGAACTGCTCTCCCGGCCGGGCCTGTACCGGGACCTGTTCGGCGAGCGGACCGGGGGCGCCGAGAGTACCGAGGGTGCGGCCCGGCCGGTGGGCGTGGCGTCCTGACCGGCCGGGCGTCCGACGGCCCGGTGCGCGTCCAGCGTCCAGCGTCCAGCGTTCAGCAGTCAGCGGTCCAGCGGTCAGCGGTCCAGGGCGCGGGCCAGGGCGGCCCGCGAGCGGATGCCCAACTTCTGGTAGGCGCTGGTGAGATGGGACTCGACGGTGCGGACGCTGACGAACAGCCGGGCGGCCACGTCCTGGTTGGACAGCCCGTCGGCGGCGAGTTCGGCGACCTGCTGCTCGCGCCGGGACAGCGCGGGGTGCGGGGCCGGGCGGGCGGCCGGCCGCGGGGCCGGTGCCGTCCGCGGCGGGCCTGCCGGGTCGGCCGGGCCGGCGTCCAGGGCGGCGGTCAGCGCGTGCGCCCCGGCGCGGGCGAACAGCGTCCGGGCGCGGGCGGTCTCGGTGCGGGGGCGGCCGGGGTCGGGCAGGGCGGCGGCGAGCAGCAGGGCCTGTCCGGCCCGGACCGGCTGGCCGGAGGCTTCCAGGCCGTCGGCGGCGGCGCGGAAGGCGGCCAGCGCGGCCGGGTGGTCGCCGCGGTGGGCGAGCAGCCGGGCCCGGGCCTGGGCGGCGATCGCCCGGGCGCCGCGCAGGCCGGAGGTGCGGGCGGCGTCCTCGGCGCGGGCGACCAGGGCGGCGGCGGCCTGTTCGGTGCCGTCGGCGAGGTGGGCGGCGGCGGCGAGTTCGCACCGGTAGGGCAGCATCGGGTCGCGGACGCCGGGGTTGCGCAGGCCGAGGGCGGTCTCGGCCCGGTCGCCGCTCACCGGGTGGCCGCAGGCCAGGGCGACTTCGGTCTCGGTGTGCCGGACCACGCCCTGCCACCAGGCGACCGGCGGCTCGGGCAGGTCGTGCAGCAGGACCAGGGCGTCCGCGGCGGCGGCCGGGCCCGCGGTCCACAGCAGCGGGCGGACCCGGAACGCGGCGGAGAAGGCGGAGATCTCGGCGCAGCCGGCCCGGTGCGAGAGGTCGATGGCCAGGTCGGCGGAGGCGATCGCCCGGTCGAGCTCGTCGGTGAACCCGGACAGGCAGGCCCGGACGGTGTGCAGGTGCGGCAGCAGGTAGCGCTGGCCGTGCCGGTCGGCGTCGGCGAGGGCCAGGTCGACGCGGTGCTTGGCGGTGGCGTGCTGTTCCAGGAAGAAGCAACACCAGGCGTACTCCGGGACCACGCTGAGCACCCGCAGCCAGGCGGGTTCGCTGAGCGTCTCCAGCATCCGGGTGGCGGCCCCGGTGCCGTGCCGGGCGGCCCGCAGGTCGCCGCCGGCCACCGCGCACATCGCGGTGATGATCCCGGCGGCCACCGACTCCTCGGTGCCGGTGCTGCGGTCGGCGCAGGCGGCGGCCCGCCGGGCGGCCTGCTCGTAGCGGCCGTTCATCAGCTCGATCCGGGCGAGTTCCAGTCCGACGCCGTCGCCGTGCGGGAGGTCGCCGTTGGGCAGGTCGGCCGGGCCGGGGAGGGCGGGTCCGGTGCGGCCGGGCGGGTCGGCGGGCCGGTAGTCGGCGAACTCGGCGAGCCGCTGGTAGGCGTGGTCGGCGCGGCCCTCCAGCCGGTCGGCGAGGGCGAGCAGGGCGAGGGCGCGGCGGCCGGGCACGCCGGGGGCGGAGACGGTGGGGCGCAGCACGGCGCGGGCGGCCGCGTACTCGCCGCGGACGATCAGGGCGCGGCCGAGGCCGGCCGCGAACTCGTGCTGGAGCGGGGTGCGGTCGCCCTGGTGGCGGACGGCCTGGAGGCCCTTGCGCAGCCAGCGGGCGCTGAGTTCGGGGGCGAGCGGCAGGGCGGTGGCGGCGGCCCGGGCGAGCCGGACGAGTTCGGCGGTGCGCACGTCGGGCAGGGCGTGTTCGATCTGGGCGGCCCAGCGCCACGGCGAGGGGTGGTGCTCGACCAGGTGGGCGGCGGCCCGGCGGTGGGCGGCGGCCCGCCAGGAGGGGCCGGAGAGCCGGTAGGCGGCGAGGTGGGCCAGCGGGTGGACGAACCGGAACCGGCCGCCGCCGCTCTCCAGGTAGCCGCGCCGCACCAGCAGGTCGAGCTGGGGGCCGGTCTCGTCGGCGGGGCGCTGGGCGACGGCGGCGATCTCGCGCGGGGCGGCTTCGGGGCCGAGCACTGCGGCGGCGCACAGCACGTGCCGGGCCTCCGGCGGGAGGGTTTCGAGTTCCCAGCGGATCGCGGTGTCGGCGCCGGTGTCCTGGGGGGTGCCGGGGCCGGGGTCGGCGGGCAGCCAGGTGGGCTGGTCGGGGTCGTCCCAGTCGGCGGCGGTGCGGCCGCTGTGCCGGGGGTAGGCGGCGGCGAGCGCGGCCAGCCGGGCGGGCGGGAGTTCGGCGAGCAGCCGCAGGTGGCGGGGGTTGCCGCGGCTGAGGCCGGCCAGCAGGGCGCGGGTGGCGGGGTCGGCGTCGGGGACGAGCCGGGCCTGCTGGTCCTCGTCGAGCGGGCGCAGCGGCAGGTGCAGGGCGTCGGCGGAGCCGAGGGTGCGGGCCAGGGTGTCGGGGCACTCGCCGCGCCGGTAGGCGAGCAGCAGCGGCGGGGCGCCGGGGGTGCGCAGGAGCCGGTCGAGGACGGCGAGGGTGTCGGCGTCGGCCCACTGGACGTCGTCGAGCAGCAGGAGGGTGCGGGGGGCGGCGAGGGCGGCGCGGACGGCTTCGGCGCAGGTCTGGCGGTGGCGCAGCCGCCACTGGTCGGCGGCGGGGCCGGCCGGTTCGTCGGCGGTGAGGGCGGTGGCGGCGTCGGTGTCGTGCAGGGCTTCGAGTAACAGGCCGTGCCGGACGTGCTGGTCGGCGGGTGAGCCGTGGCCGTGGTGGACCCGCCAGCCGGCCGCGGTGGCGTGCCGGTGGAGTTCCTGGAGCAGCCGGGTCTTGCCGATGCCGGGCGGTCCGTCGATCACCGCCAGGTGGCGCTGTCCGGTGCCGTCGAGCAGGTCGGTGAGCCGTCTCAGCTCCCGTTCCCGTTCGATCGGCGGCGTGGTGGCGGTCCGCCCCCCGTGCCGTTCGTCGAGTGCGCTGGTGTGCACGCCGGTGTTCCCCTCCGCACGCCGTGGTCTGTGTGGTCGGCCGTGCGCCGTGGGTGATCGGTGCGCGGCGGGGGCATTCCACCACGGGCGGACCGGCCGGAACCAGGGGTTCGGCCGGTCCGCCGGTGTGGCGCGGGCCGCGGGCGGGTCGTCAGTCGGCGTACCGTCCGCCGTTCTCGGCGAGGGCGGTCAGCGAGGCGGGCGGGGTGAAGCGGTCGCCGTAGGCGGCGGCGAGTTCGCGGGCGCGGGCGGTGAAGCCGGCCGGGCCGCCGGGGTAGCCGTTGACGTACTGCAGGACGCCGCCGGTCCAGGCGGGGAAGCCGATGCCGAGGATCGAGCCGATGTTGGCGTCGGCGACCGAGGTGAGGACGTGCTCGTCGAGGCAGCGGATCGAGTCGAGCGCCTCGGCGAACAGCATCCGCTCCTTCATGTCCTCGAACGGGATCTCCGCGCCCTCGCGCCGGAAGTGCTCGCGCAGGCCGGGCCAGAGCCGGGTGCGGCGGCCGTTCTCGTACTCGTAGAAGCCGCCGCCGCCGCTGCGGCCGGGGCGGTCGAACTCGTCGAGCATCCGGTCCATGACGGCCTCGCCGGGGTGGGAGGTCCAGGTGCCGCCGGCCTCCTCGACGGCGCGGCGGGTCTCGTTGCGGATCTTGCGGGGCAGGGTGAGGGTGAGCTCGTCCAGCAGCGAGAGGACCTTGGCGGGGTAGCCGGCCTGGGCGGCGGCCTGTTCGACGGAGGACGGGTCGAGGCCCTCGCCGATCATGGCGACGCCCTCGTTGAGGAACTGGCCGATGACGCGGGAGGTGAAGAAGCCGCGGGAGTCGTTGACCACGATCGGGGTCTTGCGGATCTGCCGGACCAGGTCGAAGGCCCGGGCGAGGGCCTCGTCGCCGCTGCCCGGGCCGCTGATGATCTCGACCAGCGGCATCTTGTCGACCGGCGAGAAGAAGTGCAGGCCGACGAAGTCGGCGGGCCGGTCGACGCCTTCGGCGAGCAGGCCGATCGGCAGGGTGGAGGTGTTGGAGCAGAGCAGCGCGTCGGGGGCGACCACGTGCTGGACCTCCTGGAACACCTTGTGCTTGAGCTCGGGGTTCTCGAAGACCGCCTCGATGACGGTGTCGCAGCCGGCCAGGTCGGCGGCGTCCGCGGTGGGGGTGATCCGGGCCAGGAACGCGGCGCGCTCGTCCTCGGTCATCCGGCCGCGCGCCACCTGCTTGTCCAGCAGGCCCGCGCTGTACGCCTTGCCGCGGTCGGCGGCCTCCCGGGTGACGTCCTTGAGCAGGACCTCCAGGCCCGCCTTGGCGCAGGAGTACGCGATGCCCGCGCCCATCATGCCCGCGCCCAGCACCGCGACCTTCGACGCCTTCCACGCGGGCACCGAACTCGGGCGGGAGGCACCGGAGTTGACGGCCTGCATGTCGAAGAAGAAGGCCTGGATCATGTTCTTGGAGGTGGGCCCGCAGGCCAGCTCGGTGAAGTACCGGGCCTCGATGGCGAACGCGGTGTCCACGTCGACCTGGGAGCTCTCCACGGCGGCCGCCAGGATGTTGCGCGGCGCCGGGTAGGGCGCGCCGTTCAGCTGCTTGCGCAGGTTGGCCGGGAAGGCGGGCAGGTTGGCGGCGAACGCGGGGGTGCTGGGCGTGCCGCCGGGGATCTTGTACCCCTTGGCGTCCCAGGGCTGCAGGCTGGTCGGGTGGGCGGCGATGAACGCGCGCGCCTTGGCGTCCATCTCCTCGGCGGTGGCGGCGAGTTCGTGCACCAGGCCGTGTTCCAGAGCCTGCGCCGGACGGTACTGCTGGCCCTGCAGCAGCACCTTGAGCAGGGCGTCGGTGATGCCGAGCATCCGCACCGTGCGCACCACTCCGCCGCCGCCGGGCAGCAGGCCGAGGGTGACCTCGGGCAGGCCGATCCTGCTCCCGGGCGCGTCCAGCGCGATCCGGTGGTGGCAGGCCAGCGCGATCTCCAGGCCGCCGCCGAGCGCGGCGCCGTTGATCGCGGCGACCACCGGCCGTCCGAGGGTCTCCAGGCGGCGCAGCGCGCGCTTGATCCGCATCGAGTCGGCGAACACCTGCTCGGCGTCGTCCGGCCCGACCGAGGACAGCAGTTTGAGGTCGCCGCCCGCGAAGAAGGTCTTCTTCGCAGAGGTGACGATGACGCCGGCCAACTCCTCGGTGGCGGCGAGCCGTTCGACGACCGCTTCGAGCGCGTCGGTGAACCCGGCGTTCATGGTGTTGGCGGACTGGGCCGGGTCGTCGAGGACGAGGGTGACCACGCCGTCCTGGTCCTGCTCCCAGCGGATGGGGCTGCTCACGTCGGTCATGTCTGCGAAGTCCTTGGGTGAGTACGTGAGTTGACGGGTGGTCAGGCGTTGATGCGTTCGATCACGGTGGCGATGCCCATGCCGCCGCCCACGCACAGGGTGGCCAGGCCGTAGCGCAGGTCGCGGCGCTCCAGCTCGTCGATCAGGGTGCCGATCAGCATCGCGCCGGTCGCGCCGAGCGGGTGGCCGAGCGCGATGGCGCCGCCGTTGACGTTCACCTGGTCGTGCCGGAAGCCGAGTTCGCGCATGAAGCGCAGCGCGACGGCGGCGAACGCCTCGTTGATCTCGACCAGGTCGATGTCGGCGGCGCTCAGCCCGGCCTTGGCGAGCGCCTTGCGGGTGGCGGGGGCGGGGCCGGTGAGCATGATGGTCGGCTCGGAGCCGGAGACCGCGGCGGAGACGATCCGGGCCCGCGGGGTGAGGCCGTAGCGCTCGCCGATCTCCTTCGACCCGATGGCGACCAGCGCGGCGCCGTCCACGATGCCGGAGGAGTTGCCGGCGTGGTGGACGTGGTCGATGGACTCCACCCAGTGGTACTTCTGCAGCGCGACGGCGTCGAAGCCGCCGAGCTCGCCGATGTCCGCGAAGGACGGCTTCAGCCCGGCCAGCGACTCCACCGTGGTGCCGGGGCGGATGAACTCGTCGCGGCCCAGCACCACCAGCCCGTTGCGGTCGCGCACCGGCACCACCGAGCGGTCGAACAGCCCGTCGGCCTGGGCCTTCGCGGCGCGGGCCTGCGACTCGGCGGCGAACGCGTCCACGTCGGTGCGGGACAGGCCCTCGACGGTGGCGATCAGGTCGGCGCCGATGCCCTGCGGGACGAAGCCGGTCTCGTAGGCGGTCATCGGGTCGGCGAACCAGGCGCCGCCGTCCGAGCCCATCTTGACCCGGGACATCGACTCGACGCCGCCCGCCAGGATCAGGTCCTCCCAGCCCGAACGGACCTTCGCCGCCGCCAGGTTGACCGCCTCCAGGCCGGACGCGCAGAAGCGGTTCTCCTGCACGCCCGCGACGGTGTCGGGCAGCCCGGCGGCGATCGCCGCGACCCGGGCGATGTCGGAGCCCTGGTCGCCGATCGGGCTGACCACGCCGAGCACGATGTCGTCGATCGCCGCCGGGTCCAACGACGGGAAGCGGCGCCGCAGTTCGTGGATCAGACCGACCACCAGGTCGATCGGCTTGGTGCCGTGCAGGGAGCCGGTCTGCTTGCCGCGCCCGCGCGGGGTGCGGATCGCGTCGTAGACGTACGCTTCGGTGGTCACGGTGGGGATGCCTTTCGGGCGGAGGGTCGGGCGGGTCGGGGGCTGGCGGGCTGGCGGGCTGGCGGGCTTCAGGCGAGCAGGGAGCGGCCGATGATCTCTTTCATGATCTCCGTGGTGCCGCCGTAGATGGTCTGGACGCGCCCGTCGGTGAACGCCCGGGCGACCGCGCTGTCACTCATGTAACCGGAGCCGCCGTGCAGTTGCAGGCAGCGGTCGGCGGTGCGCTTCTGCAGCTCGGTGGCCCACCACTTGGCCATCGAGGCGTCCACCGGGGTCAGCGCGTACCTGTTGTGCTCGCTCACGCAGCGGTCCACGAAGGCCCGGGTGACGGCGCACTCGGTGGCCAGCTCGGCGATCTCGAACCGGACGTGCTGCAGCTTGGCCAGCGGCCGGCCGAACGCGGTGCGCTGCTTCACGTACCCGGTGGTCTCCTCCACCAGCTGCTCGGCGGCGGCGATCGCGGCCACCGCGATGGCCAGCCGCTCCTGCGCCAGGTTGCGCATCAGGTACAGGAAGCCCTGGTGCTCCTCGCCCAGCAGGTTGGCCTTCGGGACCCGCACGTCGCGGAAGAACAGCTCGGCGGTGTCCTGCGCCTTCTGCCCGATCTTGTCGAGGTTGCGGCCGCGCTCGAAGCCCGGCATGCCGCGCTCCACCACCAGCAGGCTCAGCCCGTGCGCGCCGCCCTCCGCGGTGGTCTTCGCCACCACCACGACCAGGTCCGCCAGGATGCCGTTGGAGATGAAGGTCTTCGCGCCGTTCAGCAGGTAGTGGTCGCCCGCGTCGACGGCGGTGGTGCGGATCGCCTGCAGGTCCGAACCGGTGTCCGGCTCGGTCATCGCGATCGCGGTGATCAGCTCGCCGGAGCAGAACCCGGGCAGCCAGCGCTCCTTCTGCTCCTCGGTGGCCAGACCGGTCAGGTACGGGCCGATGATGTCGTTGTGCAGGCCGACCGCCAGCCCGCTGGCCCCCGCCCGGACGAACTCCTCCGCCAGCACCGCGGCGAACCGGAAGTCCGGGCTGCCCCCGCCGCCGTACCGCTCGTCCACGGCGGTGCCCAGCAGCCCGGCCTTCCCGGCGGCCAGCCAGGCGGAGCGGTCCACGATGCCCTGCTGCTCCCAGCGGGCGTGGTGCGGGACGACCTCCCGGGCGAGGAAGGCCCGGACGGTGGTGCGGAAGTCCTCGTGTTCCTCGGTGTAGAGCTCGCGCTGCACGGGCGTTCCCTTCGGGGCGCTGGCGGGTTCGTTCAGGAGGGCGGCGGGTGCGTTCAGGGGGCCGGCGGGGCGGGGCGGTCGAGTGCGGGCACGTCCCAGTCGCGGGCCACCTCGGCGGTGTGCGCGCCGGGGACGGCGGGCGGGGTGCGCAGCGCGCCGGGGGTGGCGGAGAAGCGCGGGGCCGGGGCGGGCTGCGGGGTGCCGTCCCGTTCGGTGTAGCTGCCGCGGGCCGCCAGGTGCGGGTGCGCGGCGGCCTGACGGAGCGTCAGCACCGGTGCCACGCAGGCGTCGTGGCCCTCGAACCGGGCGGTCCACTCGGCCTGGGTACGGGTGGCGAACCGGGCCGCGACGGCCTCCCGCAGCTCGGGCCAGCGCGCCAGGTCGTACTGCTCGGGGGCGTCCGCGTCCAGCTCCAGCAGCCGGGCGAACTCGGCGTAGAAGCGCGGCTCCAGCGGGCCGACCGCCATCCACCGGCCGTCGGACGTCTCGTACGTCCCGTACCAGGGGGCGCCGCCGTCCAGCAGGTTGACGCCCCGGCGGTCCTGCCACAGCCCCGCGTCCATCAGCCCCCACAGCATGGTCGACAGGTGCGCGGCGCCGTCCACGATCGCGGCGTCCACCACCTGGCCGGTGCCGGTCGCGCGGGCGTGGTGCAGGGCCGCGAGCAGGCCGACCACCAGGTAGAGCGAACCGCCCGCGTAGTCGCCCAGCAGGTTGGCCGGGATCGCCGGGGGCCCGTCGGCCGGGCCGATCAGCCCGAGCAGGCCGGCGGCCGCCAGGTAGGTGACGTCGTGCCCGGCCCGCTCCGCGAGCGGGCCGTCCTGCCCCCAGCCGGTCATCCGGCCGTACACCAGCGCCGGGTTGCGGGCCAGGCAGTCCTGCGGCCCGACCCCGAGCCGCTCGGCCACCCCGGGGCGCCAGCCCTCGATCAGCAGGTCGGCCCGGGCGGCGAGGTCCCGCACGACGGCCGCGCCCCCGTCGTCCTTCAGGTCCACCAGCACCGAGCGCTTGTTCCGGTTCGTCAGGTCCCGGGCCGGATCCGGCCCGAGCCCCTGCCCGCCCGGCCGGTCGACCCGCACCACGTCCGCCCCGAGGTCGGCCAGCAGCATCGCGGCGAACGGCCCCGGGCCGATGCCCGCGAGCTCCAGCACCCGGACCCCCGCCAGGGGGCCGGAAGGGGGTGTTGCGGGGGTCATCGTCGACCGCCTCCCAGGTTTGACAGTGAAGCTGTCACAGTGGCGATGATAGGGACGTGACTCGCCGGTAACAAGAGCCCGCCCGCACCCGTCCCCGCCCCGGCGCCCGCCCTGCACGATCCGCCGGGATTGCGGGACCCGGCGGCCCGGGTGCGCGATCATGGGGTGGACCGATCGACCGGGAGGGACCGGAGCCCATGCGCGATCTCGATGCCGCCGCCACCGCCGTACTGGACGACCCCGTGGCCGCCTCGCTGCACGGGGCGCACGCCCACCTGGCCCGGCGGCACGGGCAGGCGGTGCGGTACGACCCCGAGGTGGCGGGTTTCAGCAGTGTCACCGCCCGGCCCGGGCCGGGGGCCTGGACGGACCTGGCCGAGCTGCTGGGGGCGGGCGAGTTCGCCGACCTGTTCAACTGCCCGGCGCTGCCGCCCGCCCACTGGGAGCCCGAATTCACCCTGGCCGGGCACCAGTTGGTGCAGACGCAGCCGGTCCACCCGGCCGCGCCCGCGGGCCTGCGGGTGGTCGAGCTGGGCGCCGCCGACGTGCCCGCCATGCTGGAGCTGGTGGAGCGGACCCGCCCCGGCCCGTTCCGGCCGCGCACCCGTGAACTCGGCACCTACCTGGGCGTCCGTGCCCCGGACGGGACGCTGCTCGCCATGGCCGGCGAGCGTCTGCACCCGCCCGGCTTCACCGAGGTCTCCGCCGTCTGCACCGCCCCCGAGGCCCGCGGCCGGGGCCTGGCCGCGCACCTGGTCGGCGAGCTGGCGGCCCGGATCACCGCCCGCGGCGAGCGCCCGTTCCTGCACGTCGCCGCCACCAACACCGGCGCGCTCGCGCTGTACGAGCGGCTGGGCTTCGTCCGCCGCGCCGAGGTGGTCTTCCGCGGCTTCCGCACCCCCTGACGCACCTCCCCGTCCGTCGCCGCCGCCCTGCGCCACCGCCCTCCGCCGCCGCCCTCCGCCACCGCCGCCCTCCGCCACCGCCCGCCTGACCACGGGCGCTGCGCGGAGGCCACACCCCGCCGGGCCGCGCGTTGTGACCTTCCGGCCTGGCGGCGGCCGGACGGCGTTGGCGATCATGGAGCGACCCGTCCGCCCACCGCCAGGGAGCCCCCGTGCCCACCGCCCCGGACGCCCCCGACCCCGGCCCCGGCCCTGCCTCCGGA
>NZ_JOGH01000065.1:0-41082 GCF_000721345.1 Kitasatospora sp. NRRL B-11411
GAGATCGAACCACGCGGTCCCATCGAGACCGAAGCAGCCCGCCGCCTTGCCGACGACCTCAACGATCAGTAGCCAGCCAATTACCCCACACTTTCTCAGGCGCAGCACCGTCGCCTCGGGCGGTCCCGGGGTGTGGTCGGTCATGGCAGCCATGCTAGGCCCTCCCCCTCCCGGGCCCCGGCGGGCGGGCGGCGGCCGAGGAGGGCGCGGGCCGGCCGGCGCGGGGCGGCGGGATTGTCCGGGCGCGGAGCGGGCAGCCGGAGGGGCACCGGGTGCGTGCCCGGCACAATGCAGGTGGTGGCACCGCGGTCGGCGGCGCCCGGAGGGAGGGACCCGGTGGGGCGGGAGCGGGCTCGGGGGGTGTTCGGCGCCGATCCGGTGGTGGGCGCCGACCTGGCGCGGGTGGACTGGTCGGCCACGCCGCTGGGCGACCCGGCGGGCTGGCCGCAGAGCCTGCGCTCGGCGGTGGACCTGGTGCTGTCCTCGCGGTTCGCCATGTGGATGGCGTGGGGGCCGGAGCTGACGTTCTTCTGCAACGGCGCGTACCGGCGCGACACGCTCGGCGACAAGTACCCGTGGGCGCTGGGCCGCCCGTTCCGGGAGGTGTGGGCGGAGGTCTGGGACGACGCCAGGCCCCGGATCGAGCACGTGCTGACCGAGGGCGAGGCGACCTGGGACGAGGCGCTGCCGCTGCGGCTGCGGCGTTCCGGCTATCCCGAGGAGAGCTACCACACCTTCTCCTACAGCCCGTTGCGCGACGAGGCCGACGCGGTGGTC
Source organism: Kitasatospora sp. NRRL B-11411 (assembly GCF_000721345.1). NCBI lineage: Bacteria > Bacillati > Actinomycetota > Actinomycetes > Kitasatosporales > Streptomycetaceae > Kitasatospora > Kitasatospora sp. NRRL B-11411. Next base: position 778 of record NZ_JOGH01000065.1, read on the forward strand.
GGCGTGCTGTGCGTGGTCAGCGAGGACACCCAGCGGGTGGTCGCGGAGCGCCGGATGGCGACGCTGCGCGACCTGGGCTCCGACCCGGGGGCGGTGCGCGCCGAGGGCGAGTTCCTCGCGTTCAGCGCCGAGCAGCTCGCCCGCAACCCGTACGACCTGCCCTTCACCCTGACGTACCTGTTCGACGAGCGGGGCGGCGCCCGCCTGGCCGCCTCCTCGGGCGTACCGGCGGGCCACCCGGCCGCGCCCGCCCGGATCGGGCCCGGCGAGCCGGGCCCGTGGCCGGTGGGGGCGGTCCGCCGGGACGGGGCGGTGTCGGTGCCGCTGACCGGCGACCGGTTCGCCGACCTGCCGCGCGGGGCGTGGGAGGAGCCGCCCCGGCAGGCCCGGCTGGTGCCGTTGAACGGCCCGGGTTCCGACGGGCCGGTCGGTGTCCTGGTCGTCGGCCTCAACCGGTACCGCCCGCACGACGACGCCCACCTCGGCTTCGTCGACCTGGTCGCGGGCCGGTTGGCGGCGGGGGTCTCCAGCGCCCGCGGCCACGAGGCGCAGCAGCGGCGCGCGGAGCAGCTGGCCGAGCTGGACCGGGCGAAGACCGTGTTCTTCTCCAACATCAGCCACGAGTTCCGCACCCCCCTGACGCTGATCTCCGGTCCGGTGGAGGGGCTGCGGCAGCGGCTGGCGGACGCCGGGCCGGACGTCCGGGAGGACCTGGAGACGGTCCACCGCAACGCGCTGCGGCTGGGGCGCCTGGTCGACACGCTGCTGGACTTCTCCCGGATCGAGGCGGGCCGGATGCGGGCCCGCCCGGAGCCGGTCGACCTGGCGCGGGTCACCGCCGAGCTGGCCGCCCTGTTCCGTTCGGCGGCGCAGCGCGCCGGGCTCGTGCTGGAGGTGGACTGCGCGCCGCTGAGCGCCCCGGTGCCGGTGGATCCGGAGCTGTGGGAGAAGGTGGTCTTCAACCTGCTGGGCAACGCCCTGAAGTTCACCTTCGAGGGGACGGTGCGGGTGCGGGTGCGCGAGCGGGACGGGTGGGCCCTGGTCACCGTCGAGGACACCGGGGTGGGCGTTCCGGCCGCGGAGCTGCCGCGGCTGTTCGACCGCTTCCACCGGGTCGAGGACGGCCGGGCGCGCTCGCACGAGGGCAGCGGGATCGGCCTGGCCCTGGTCAAGGAGCTGGTCGACCTGCACGGCGGGACGATCACCGCCGCCTCCGAGCCGGGCCGCGGCACCGCGTTCACCGTCGGCCTGCCCCTGGCGGCCGGCCCGTCCGCGGAGGGCCGCGCCGCCCCGGACGCCCCGGGGGGCGCCGACCGCGCGGACGCCGAGCCGTTCGTCCAGGAGGCCCTGCGCTGGGAGCACCGCCCCACCGGGGGCCCCGACGACGGGCCCGCGGAGCCCCGGCCGGCCGCCGGGGCGGAGGGCGGCACCGGCAGTGCGGCCGCGCACGTCCTGGTGGTCGACGACAACGCCGACATGCGCGACTACCTCACCCGTGTCCTGCGCGGCGCGGGCCACCGGGTCACCGCGGTCGGCGACGGCGACCGGGCGCTGGCCGCCGTCCGCGCCGAGGCCCCCGAGCTGGTGATCAGCGACGTGATGATGCCCGGCACGGACGGCCTGCGGCTCGTCGCGGCGCTGCGCGCCGACCCGCGCACCGCCGCGCTGCCGGTGCTGCTGCTGTCGGCCCGGGCCGGGCGGGAGGACGCGGTGGACGGCTTCGAGTCGGGGGCCGACGACTACCTGGTCAAGCCCTTCGCCGCGGTCGACCTGCTGGCCCGGGTGCGGGCCGCGCTGCGGTCGGCGCGGCTGCGCGAGCAGCACGCCCGCTGGCAGGACGCGCTGGTCGACTCGCTCCAGGACGCCTTCTTCGTCTGCGACGAGGACGGCGCCGTCACCCGGGTGAACGCGGCGTTCGCCGACCTGCTCGGGTACGGCCCCGAGGGGCTGCCCTACCTGCCGCCGCACCCGTGGTGGGCGGATCCGGGCACCGATCCGGACGCCCGCCGGCAGGCCGCCGACGCGCTCGCCCACGCGGGCGCGCACGACCGCGGCAGCGCCACCGTCCCCGCCGTCCACCGCGACGGCCACCGGGTCTGGGCGCACTCGACCTTCAACCGCGTCCCGGACCCGGCGACCGGGCGCACCGTCACCGTCGGCACCATCCGGGACGTCACCGCCGAGCACTACGCCGTGCAGCGCGAGAGCGCCCTGGCCTCGCTCGCCGACTGCCTGGCCCGGGTCACCAGCGCCGAGGAGGCGCTCGCCTGCGCCCTGGACGAGCTGCGCGGCCTGTGGCGCGCCCGCCGGGTGGTGGCGGTCCGCTTCGACCGGGCCGGGGCCCCGGCCCGGCTGACCGCCGCCGGGCCCGGGCCGGACTGGCCCGAGCTGCCGGCGGAGCGGCGGGCGGCGCTGACCGCGCTGGCCGCCGGGCCCGCCCTCACTCCGGTGGCCGGGCCCGCCGGGACGGGCATCCGGCTGGAACAGCCGGACGGTCCGCTGGTCCTGGCGGTGGAGCTGGACGAGCCGCGTCCCTTCACCCGGGAGGACGAGCTGCTGCTCTCCCTGCTGGGCGGGCGGCTCGCCCAGGGGCTGGCCCGGGCCCGGCGGATCGACCAGCAGCGCGAGACGGCCATCGCCCTGCAGCGGGCCATCCTGGGCCCGGACCGGCTGCCGGAGGGTTTCGCCGCCCGCTACGAGCCGGCCACCCCGCCCCTGGAGGTCGGCGGCGACTGGTACGACACCGTGCCGCTGCCGGACGGCCGCACCGGCATCGTCGTCGGCGACTGCGTCGGGCGCGGGCTGGCCGCGGCCAGCGTGATGGGGCAGCTGCGCAGCGCCTGCCGGGCGCTGCTGCTGCAGGACCCCGACCCGGCCCGCACCCTCGCCGCGCTGGACGCGTTCGCCGCCGGCGTTCCCGGCGCGGTCTGCACCACCGTCTTCTGCGGCGTCCTCGACCCGGTGACGGGCGAGCTGCGCCACTCCAGCGCCGGGCACCCGCCCGGCGTGCTGGCGCTGGCCGACGGCTCCACCGTCCTGCTCGACGGGGGCCGCGCCCTGCCGCTGGCCGTCCGTCCGGGCCTGCCCCGGCCGGAGGCCGTCACCGTCCTGCCCGGCCGCTCCACGCTGCTGCTGTACACGGACGGGCTGGTGGAGCGGCGGCGCGACGGCCTGGCGGAGGGCATCGCGCGGGCGGGCCGGGCGCTCGTCGCGGGCTCCGGCCTGCCGACGGCCGAGCTGGCCGGGCACGTGACGGGCCTGCTGCGCCCGGCCGACGGCTACGAGGACGACGTCGCCGTCCTGCTGTACCGGCAGCCCGCCGTCCTGGTGCGGTCCTTCCCGGCCCGGCCGGCGGAGGTGCCGGCCGCCGCGGCGGCCCTGCGGGCCTGGCTGGTGGAGTGCGGCGTCCCGGCCGGGGCGGTCGGGGAGGTGGCGGCCGCCGGGGTCGCGGCCCTGACCGGGGCCCTGACCGGAGCCGGCCGGGGCGGCACCGTGCGGCTGACCGCCCGGGCCGGCGCCGACCGGCTGCGCGTCGCCGTCGTGCCGGCCGGGGGCGGCCCGGAGGTGGTGGTCCAGACCGCGCTCCCCGGCTGAGGGCCGGGCGGGGCGTGGTCGGCGGCTACTGTTCGAAACCCCTCCGACCTGCGGGTTTTCTGCCGTTGGGCGGGCTGGGGTAGCCTCGCCCGGGGTCCCGGGACTGGCGGCTGCGAAAGCCGTTCCCGGTGTCCCGAGCGCTTGATCGGTTGCCCGGTCGGACGGCCGGGTGTGGCAGGAGGCGGAGCTTCTCGATGGCTGGCTCGACAACCCCGCAGGACTCCCGGCCGGGTGCGGCGGCCGACCGGTCGGAGATCGGCGAGGCCGAACTCCGGCTGCTGCTGGCGGGTCTGACCGCGGTGCGCGACGGCGACTTCAGCACCAAGCTGGCCGGTGACGCGGACGGGCTGCTGGGCGAGATCGCCACCGTCTTCAACGGCATGGTGGACCAGCTGTCGCGGTTCACCTCCGAGGTGACCCGGGTGGCCCGCGAGGTCGGCACCGAGGGGCAGTTGGGCGGCCAGGCCGTCGTCCCCGGGGTGTCCGGCACCTGGGAGGACCTGACCGACTCGGTCAACGCGATGGCGGGCAACCTCACCACCCAGGTGCGCGACATCGCGCAGGTGGCGACCGCGGTGGCGAAGGGCGACCTGTCGCAGAAGATCACCGTGGACGCCCGGGGCGAGATCCTGGAGCTGAAGAACACCGTCAACACGATGGTCGACCAGCTCAGTTCGTTCGCCGGGGAGGTGACCCGGGTGGCCCGCGAGGTCGGCACCGAGGGCATCCTGGGCGGCCAGGCCGACGTGAAGGGCGTCTCGGGCACCTGGCGGGACCTGACCGACAGCGTCAACTCGATGGCGGGCAACCTGACCGGCCAGGTCCGCTCGATCGCGCAGGTGGCGACCGCGGTGGCCGAGGGCGACCTGTCGCAGAAGATCACCGTCGCCGCGCGCGGCGAGATCCTGGAGCTCAAGGACACCATCAACACGATGGTCGACCAGCTCAGTTCGTTCGCCGGGGAGGTCACCCGGGTGGCCCGCGAGGTCGGCACCGAGGGCCGGCTCGGCGGCCAGGCCGACGTCCGGGACGTCTCGGGCACCTGGCGCGACCTGACCGAGTCGGTGAACGTGATGGCCGACAACCTGACCGCGCAGGTCCGGGCGATCGCGCAGGTCACCACGGCCGTCGCCAAGGGCGACCTGACGCAGAAGATCCGGGTGGACGCCCGGGGCGAGATCCTGGAGTTGAAGGAGACCATCAACACGATGGTCGACCAGCTCTCGGCGTTCGCCGACGAGGTGACCCGGGTGGCCCGCGAGGTCGGCACGGCCGGCAACCTGGGCGGGCAGGCCACCGTCCGGGGCGTGTCGGGCACCTGGAAGGACCTGACCGACAACGTCAACGTGATGGCGTCCAACCTGACCGGCCAGGTCCGTTCGATCGCGCAGGTCGCCACCGCGGTGGCCCGCGGCGACCTCAGCCAGAAGATCACCGTCGAGGCGGAGGGCGAGGTCGCCGCGCTGGCCGGGGTGATCAACACCATGGTGGACACCCTGTCGGCGTTCGCCGACGAGGTGACCCGGGTGGCCCGCGAGGTCGGCACCGAGGGCATCCTCGGCGGCCAGGCCCGGGTGCCGAACGTCGCGGGCACCTGGAAGGACCTCACCGACAACGTCAACTTCATGGCGCACAACCTCACTTCGCAGGTCCGCAACATCGCGCAGGTCACCACCGCGGTCGCCAACGGCGACCTGACCCGCAAGATCGACGTCGACGCCCGGGGCGAGATCCTGGAGCTCAAGACCACCATCAACACCATGGTGGAGCAGCTCGGTTCGTTCGCCGCCGAGGTCACCCGGGTGGCCCGCGAGGTCGGCAGCGAGGGGCGCCTGGGCGGGCAGGCCGAGGTGGAGGGCGTCTCCGGCACCTGGAAGCGCCTGACCGAGAACGTCAACGAGCTGGCCGGGAACCTCACCCGGCAGGTCCGGGCGGTCGCCGAGGCGGTGATGGACGAGCTCACCCCGCTGGTGGGCGCCCAGGTCGGCGCGTTCTACCTGGCCGAGGAGGGCGAGCGCGGCACGGTGCTGCGGCTGATCGGCTCGTACGCGTACCCGGACGGCGAGCGCCCGGCCAGCTTCCGGCTCGGCGAGTCGTTCGTCGGCCAGGCCGCCCGCAGCCGGCGCACCATCGCCGTCGACGCCCTGCCGGCCGGCTACCTGGCGGCCGCCTCCGGCCTCGGCCGCACCGAGGAGCTGTCACTGCTGGTCGTCCCGATCGTGGTCGAGGACCAGGTGCTCGGCGTGATCGAGCTGGCCTCGGTCCGGCCGTACGCGGCCGTCCACCGGGCCTTCCTGGACCAGCTGATGGAGACCGTCGGCGTCAACCTCAACACGATCGTCGCCAACGCCCGCACCGACGAGCTGCTGGGCGAGTCGCAGCGGCTGACCGCCGAACTCCAGGCCCGCTCGCAGGAGTTGCAGGCCCGGCAGGAGGAACTCCAGGCGTCCAACGCGGAGTTGGAGGACAAGGCGGCCCTGCTGGCCGCGCAGAACCGGGACATCGAGACCAAGAACCTGGAGATCGAGCAGGCCCGGCAGGAGCTGGAGGAGCGCGCGCACCAGCTCTCGCTGGCCTCCACCTACAAGTCGGAGTTCCTGGCCAACATGAGCCACGAGCTGCGCACCCCGCTCAACAGCCTGCTGATCCTGGCCCAGCTGCTCGCCCAGAACCCCACCCGGAACCTGACGGCCAAGCAGGTCGAGTACGCGGGCATCATCCACTCGGCCGGCTCGGACCTGCTGCAGCTGATCAACGACATCCTCGACCTGTCGAAGGTCGAGGCGGGGAAGATGGACCTCACCCCCGAGCCGGTGGCGCTGCGCAGCCTGCTGGACTACGCCGAGGCCACCTTCGAGCCGCTGACCGGCCAGAAGGGCCTGGCCTTCACCGTGCGCACGGCCCCGGACGTGCCCGAGGAGCTCGTCACCGACGACTACCGGCTGCGCCAGGTGCTGCGGAACCTGCTCTCCAACGCGGTGAAGTTCACCGAGCGGGGCCGGGTCGACCTGCGGATCGGGCTCGCCCCGGAGGAGCAGGTCCCCGAGGGCGTGCGCCGCGGCGGCCCGGTGCTGGCCTTCCGGGTCTCCGACACCGGCATCGGCATCGCGCCGCAGCACCTGGAGACCGTCTTCGGCGCCTTCCAGCAGGCCGACGGCACCACCAGCCGCAAGTACGGCGGCACCGGCCTGGGCCTGTCGATCAGCCGGGAGATCGCCTACCTGCTGGGCGGTGCGATCACCGTCGAGAGCGTGCTGGGCACCGGCAGCACCTTCACGCTGTTCCTGCCGGTCTCCCGGCCGGAGTTCCTCGTGCCGGAGGCCGGGGCGCGGGCGGGGGCGGGGGCCGCTCCGGTCGCCGACCTCCCCCGGCAGGCCGCCGAGGAGGGCCCGGCGGCGCTCCAGCCGCGCCGCCTGCTGGTCGTGGAGGACCGCCGGGGCGGTCTGCTGTCGCTGGTCGCCGAGAACGCCACCGCCGGGACGGCCGCTCTCACCGGGGCGGCCGCTCTCACCGGGCCGGGGGCGGGCCGCCCGGTCGAGGTGGTCACCGCGGTCGGCGCGGCGGAGGCCGCGGCCGTGCTGGCGTCCGCGCTCCCGCACTGCGTGGTGCTGGACCTCGACCTGCCCGAGGGCGCCGCCACCGCGCTGCTGCGCGACATGGACCGCGACCCCGCGCTGCAGGGCGTGCCGGTGCTGGTGCACAGCAACCGCGGGGCGCCGGGCGACGCCGAGGCGCTCTCCCCGACCGGGAACCAGCCGCTGGAGGTGATCTCCAGCCTGGACGAGCTGCGCGAGCGGATCGCCCTGCACATGACCGCCGACCACCCCGGTGACGTCCCGCCGGTGCGCGGGGCCTTCCAGGAGGTGCTGCCGGAGGAGGCCGCCGGGGTGGACTCCGCGCTCAGCGGCCGCCTGGTGCTCGTCGTCGACGACGACGACCGCAACCTGTACGCGATCACGGGCATCCTGGAGCTGCACGGCATGCGGGTGCTGCAGGCCGAGAACGGCCGGGCGGCACTGGAGACGCTGGCCGCCAACCCCGGCATCGACGTGATCCTGATGGACGTGATGATGCCCGAGATGGACGGCTACACCGCCACCGCGGCGATCCGCGCCATGCCGCAGCACGCGGCGCTGCCGATCATCGCCGTGACCGCCAAGGCCATGGTCGGCGACCGGGAGAAGAGCCTCGGCTCCGGTGCCAGCGACTACATCACCAAGCCGGTCGACGCCAACGAGCTGGTCGACCGCATCAAGGCCCGGCTCGGCCGGTAGCCCGCGTCCCGCCCCGACCCGTCCGTCCGTCCGTCCGTCCAGCAGAACCGCAGGAGTCCACGCCGTGCACCAGTCCCGGGAGCCGCGCCCCGACCAGGGCCTGCCGACCACGCCGACCGGTTCCGGCCTGATCGGCGCCCAGCGGCCCGCCCCGCCGTCCCTGCCTGCGCCCGCCGGGGCGCCGGCAGGGCCGGCGGGGACGGCGGCGGTCGGCGGGGCGATCGGCCGGCTGGCCGACACCGTCGAGGAGCTGCGCCGCCAGCTCGACGACGCGCAGGCGCACGCCGCGGGGCGGTCGGTGGTGGAGATGGCCGTCGGCGTCCTGGTGGAGCGGCTGCGCTGCGGTCCCACCGAGGCCGCCAAGCAGCTGCACCTGCTGGCGGAGCAGGCCGGCTCCACCCCGCTGGAGCTGGCCGCGGGCCTGGTCAACCGGGCCGCCGCGGACAAGATCTCCGAGGCCGCCCGGGACTTCGTGGCGCGGGCGGCGAGCCCGGCGTCGACCGGGGTCGGGGTGCGGCTGCGCAACACCGAGGCGGACGCGCTGAGCGGCAGCGACGCGGCGGCGGCGGCCCGCGCGATGCTGGAGCACGCGCTGCGCCCGCTCGGCGCGGTGGCGGTGGCGATCTGGGCGGCCCGCCCGGACCTGTCGCTGGCGCTGGCGGGCAGTGCGGGCTTCGCCGACGCGGAGGCCCGGCGCTGGCGCCACGTGCCGCCGGGGGTGGTCACCGCGGCCCGCCGGGCCCTGGACGAACGGGCGCCGGTGACGTACCGCACCCTGGCGGACGCGGCCGTCCCGTCGATCGGCCGGCACGAGGCGGGCGGTGGCCGGGTCGCCGTCCCGGCGGGCGTCGGCGGGCGGCTGATCGGCGTGCTGGAGGTGTGCTGGCGCGACGAGCTGCCGGACTGGTCGCAGTCGCTGCACCGGCAGTTCGAGGCGCTGGCCGAGCTGTGCGCCGCCACCTTGGAGGACTGGGCGGGGGACGTCCCGGAGGACACCCCCGGGACCGGGCGGCTCGACGAGCTCGGCCGGCTGGTCGACGGGATCCTCGACCCGTGCATGATCCTGGAGCCCGCCGACGACGCCTTCCCGCCGCGGTTCGTGATCCGCCACGCCAACCCGGCGTTCGTGGACTTCGCCGGCCGCCCGACCGGCGCCGTCGTCGGCTCGCCGCTGCTGGAGGCGTACCCGCTGGCCGCGCAGGAGGGCAACCTGCTGGAGGCGGTGGAGGACGTCCACGCCACCGGGACGCCGTTCAAGGACCCGCGGATGCGGCTGACCGCCCTGGTCGACGGGGTGCCGCTGCGCACCGACGCGTACGTGTCGATCAGCCGGCACGGCCGCCACGTCACCGTGCTGTGGCGGCTGGCCGACAGCACCCCGAAGATCGCCCGGCTGCTGCACCACGCGCAGCGCCTGGGCCGGATCGGCGGCTTCGAGGAGGACCTGGCCACCCGCGAGGTGGTCTGGAACGACACCCTGTTCGAGCTGTACGGCCTGCCGCCGACCGACCGGCCGATCGCGCTGGAGCGGCTGGCCGACCACGCCCACCCGGACGACGTGGACGCCGTCGGCCGTTTCCTGCGCACCCTGCTGCACCACCGGCGCCCGGCGTCCACGGCCTTCCGGCTGCAGCGCGCGGACGGGGTGACCCGGCACATCCGGGTGGTGGCCGAGCCGGTCCACGACCGGCTGGACCGGCTCAGCGCGGTCCGCGGCGCCTACCAGGACGTCTCCGCGCAGCACTGGACCGAGGTCGCCCTCGCCGCCACCCGCGACCAGCTGGCGCAGACCGAGCAGCAGGCCGCCGAGCGGCACCGGCTGGTCCTGCAGTTGCAGCACGCCATCATGCCGCCCACCGTCGGCCCGCGGACGCTGAACAACCTCGACGTCGCCGTGCGCTACCGGCCCGCCGAGAAGGACCACCTGGTGGGCGGCGACTGGTACGACGCGCTGCCGCTGCCCTCCGGGCAGGTGCTGCTGTGCGTCGGCGACGTCGCCGGGCACGGCATCGAGGCGGCCACCGGGATGGTGGCGCTGCGCAACGCGCTGCGCGGCCTGGCCGCCACCGGGGCGGGCCCGGCCCAGCTGCTGGCCTGGCTCAACAGCGTGACGCACCACCTGACGGACCACGTCACCGCCACCGCGGTCTGCGGCCTGTACGACCCGGAGCGCCGCCGCCTGCGCTGGGCCCGGGCCGGGCACCTCCCGCCGGTGCTGCTGCGCGGCGGGGCGGCGGAGTGCCTGCCGCAGGTGGACGGCATCCTGCTGGGCGTGATCGACCGGGCCGACTACCAGGAGAGCGAGCTCGCGCTGGAGCCGGGCGACCGGATCGTGATGTACACCGACGGCCTGATCGAGCGCCGCGACCAGGGGCTGCACGCCTCCCTCGCCAACCTGGTCTCGCTCTCCGAGGCCGCGCCCCGCGAGGGCGCCACCGCGCTGGACGCCCACCTGGACCACCTGCTGCGCTTCAGCGGCGCCGACACCGACGACGACACCTGCCTGGTCGGCTTCGAGGTGCGGTAGGGCAGGCCGCCGCCCCCGGATGAAAAGTTTTTCGCCATCTTGCAGGGCTTCTTTCATGACGCCCGGATGTCCTCCGCCCCACGGCGCGGTGACGCCGCCGCGGCCGGGACCGGCCTCCGGCCCGGCGACCAGTGCAGACCGCCGATCGTTCACCTCTTGAAGGCAAAAGCCGGGACAGCCCCGCAAGATGACCTGAAATTGACAGCAAGAGCCGCTCGGAGGGCGATTTTCCGACCCGTTCCGTTTATTTCGTGTTGTGATCAAGCGGCGCTGACACCACGTCAGCGCCCGTACCGAGACGAAGAGACGGGAAGAGTCATGACCACCGCACCGCCCCGCACCGCAGCCGCCGGCTGGCGTCCGCTCCTGCTCGTGGCCGTCCTGCTGGCCTGCCTGCTCGGCGCCGTCGCGCCCGCGGGCGCCGCCACCGCCGAAGCGACCCTCTGGGTCACGGTCACCGCCCGGACCCAGCCCGGCGACACCGTCCTGATCAGCGGGAACACCGCCCAGCTGGGCAACTGGAACCCGGCCGCCGCCGTCCCGCTGCAGACCACCGCCCAGACGTACCCGACCTGGAAGGGCTACTTCCAGATCATTCAGGGCACCACTGCCGAGTACAAGTTCCTGATCCGCAGCAGCACCGGGGCCGTGACCTGGGAGAGCATCCCCAACCGCTCCGTGACCGACGCGCCCGGCACGATCAGCCCGATCGACGAGCGCTGGAACGTCAGCGACGGCGCCCCCGTGGCGGCGGCCTTCCACGCCACCGCCACCACCGCCTACGGGCAGAACCTGTACCTGGCCGGGGACCTCGCCGAACTCGGCGGCTGGGACCCGGCGAAGGCCGTCCCGCTGACCACCGGCAGCGGCAGCTACCCGGTGTGGAGCGCCGGCCTGCAGCTGCCGCCCAACACCCCGATCGCGTACAAGTACCTCCTCAAGAACCCCGACGGCAGCGTGGTCTGGGAGAGCGGCGACAACCGCACCGCGACCACCCCGCCCACCGGCACCTTCACCGCCGACGACACCTGGCGCTGACGGCCGGCGGCCGCAGGCCGGGACGACGCAGGGCCGCCGGGCGCCACGAGCGCCCGGCGGCCCTGCCGCGCGCGATCCGGTGGGCGATCCGTCGCGCGATCCGGTGTGCGATCCGGGCGGGTGGGGCAGGCGCGGGGCCGGTGAGTCCGCGGAACCCGAGGAACCCGAGGAGGCCGAGATGGCGGACGCGATCGTGATCGGGTCCGGCCCGAACGGGCTGGTCGCGGCCAACCTGCTGGCGGACGCAGGCTGGCACGTGGTCGTGCTGGAGGCCGCCGACGCCCCGGGCGGCGCGGTGCGCAGCGACCGGGGCGTGGACCCGGAGTTCGTCTCCGACCTGTTCAGTTCCTTCCACCCGCTGGCCGTCGCCTCCCCGGCGATCCGGGGGCTGGGGCTCGACCGGTTCGGGCTGCGCTGGAGCCACGCCCCGGCGGTGCTCGCCCACCCGCTCCCGGACGGCCACTGCGCGACCCTGCACCGCGACGGCGGGGCGCCGGACCCGGACCGGCTGGAGCGGATGTTCGGCGCGCACGACGCCGCGGCCTGGCAGCGCCTGGCCGACCGCTGGGACCGGCTGGATCCGCACCTGGTGAACGCCCTGCTCACCCGGTTCCCGCCGGTGCGGCCGGGCGCGGCGATCGCGGCCCGGCTGCGGCCGGCCGGCCTGCTCGACCTGGCGCGCTTCCTGGCCCTGCCGGTGCGGCGGCTGGCGGAGGAGGAGTTCGAGGGCGAGGGCCCGGGACTGCTGCTGGCCGGCTGCGCCCTGCACGCCGACCTGCTGCCCGAGGCCGCGGGCAGCGGCGCGTTCGGCTGGCTGATGGCGATGCTCGGCCGGCGGTACGGCTGGCCGGTGCCGGTGGGCGGGGCCTCCGCCCTGACCGCGGCGCTGGTGCGCCGGCTGGAGTCCGCGGGCGGGGAGGTGCACTGCGGGCAGCCGGTGCGGGAGGTGGTGGTCCGGAACGGGACGGCGCTGGGCGTGCGCACCGCGGACGGCCGCGGCCACCGCGCCGGGCGGGCCGTCCTCGCGGACACCGCCGCGACCGCCCTGTACGGCGGCCTGGTCGGCTGGGAGCACCTGCCCGGGTCGCTGCGCCGGGACATGCGCCGCTTCCAGTGGGACTTCGCCACCGTCAAGGTCGACTGGGCCCTGCGCGGTCCCGTCCCCTGGAGCGCGCCCGCGGCCGGCCGCGCCGGGACGGTGCACCTGGGCGCCGACCTGGACGAGCTCGGCGACTACGCCCACCAGGTCCTCACCGGGCGGCTGCCGGCCCGCCCGTTCGCCCTGTTCGGCCAGATGACCGTGGCCGATCCCACCCGGTCGCCCCGCGGCACCGAGTCGGCCTGGGCCTACACGCACGTGCCGCAGCGCGTCACCGCGGACCTCGGCCCCGACGGCATCACGGGGCGGTGGGACCGCCGGGAGGGCGAGGCGATGGCCGACCGGGTCGAGCGCCAGGTGGAGCGGTTCGCCCCGGGCTTCCGCGACCTGGTGGCCGCCCGCCGGATCCTCACCCCGCCGGTCCTGCACTCCCTGGACGAGAACCTGGTCGGCGGAGCCCTCAACGGCGGCACCGCGGCCCCGCACCAGCAGCTCTTCCTGCGGCCCGTCCCCGGCACCGCCGGTCCCCGCACCCCGGTGGCCCGGCTCTACCTCGCCTCCGCCTCCGCCCACCCCGGCGGCGGCGTCCACGGCGCGTGCGGCGCCAACGCCGCCCGGGCCGCCCTGAACGCCCACCGCCGCTCACCGGCCCGCTTCCTGCCGGCGGCCGGCCCGCACCGCTGAACCCCTCCCCCGCCCCGCACGAAGGGAACGGACCCGTCATGGCACAGCGCCAACGCCTGATCGACTCCCCGCCCGAGCAGGTCTGGGACGTCCTGTCGAACCCCCGGAGCTACGCGCAGTGGGTGGTCGGCACCCAGGACGTCCTGGACGCGGACGACCACTGGCCCGAGGTCGGGGCCCGCCTCAGGTTCCTGGTCGGCCTCGGGCCGGCCGCCCTGGAGGACACCTGCGTGGTCCGGATCTGCGAGCCCGGCCGCCGGCTCGAACTCGAGGCCGCGGCGGCGCCCTTCGGCACCGCCCGGATCGCCTTCTCGCTCATCCCCTGGGACCGCCACACCCTGCTGATCCTCGACGAGCACCCCCTGCGCGGCCTCGGCGCCCGGCTGGAGAACCCGCTGACCGAGTTCGTCCTCCACCTGCGCAACCGCCGGCTGCTGACCAACCTCGCCCGCAACGCGGCGCACCACGGCGCCCCGCCGGGGTGACGGGGCGCTGCGGGGGCGGCGCTACTGGTCGAGGACGCCCACCGCGTGGGCGATGACGAGCAGCGAGGTGATGAGGGCGGCGATGCTCTCGACGGCCATCAGGGCCTTCGCCCGGGTGGACAGCGGCATGGTGTCGGTGGGGCTGAAGGCCGTGGAGTTGGTCACCGAGACGTACAGGTAGTCCATCAGGGTGGGCACCCAGTCGCTGCTGCGGCTGGCGCCGTCGGCGACCTCCTCGACGGCGTCGTGGTTCTCGTCCTGGGAGAACCGGAAGTCCGCGAGCGGCAGGTCGGAGCGCTCCGCCTGGGTGCGCATCACCGGGCCGCCGCGGTCGAGCTCCCAGAACGCCAGGCCGAAGACGACGATGCCGGTGGCCCACACCTGGAGCGCGGCCAGCAGCAGCGGGCCGCCCTCCTGGGCCTTGCTGGTGACCATGGCGTTGACCAGCAGGCCGAGCGAGACGAGGTTGCTGATGCCGATGAGGGCGACCAGGGTCAGCGACACGATCCGGGAGAAGCGGTTCTGCCGGGTCATCCGGCGCGGGTTGACCGCGATCAGCGGGACCAGCAGCAGCAGTTCCAGGCCGGGCAGGACGAAGCGCGGGACGAACAGCAGTTGCTCCGGCAGCACCAGGTAGAGCAGCACGGCCGCCAGGGTGGCGAGCACCGCGGGCAGCCGGGCCTCGCCCCGGCGTTCGTGGCGCGGGGAGCGTCGCCGCGCTCTCGCCCGGTGGTCGTTGAGGTGCCGTTCGCCACTGCTCATCTGCGGGTCCTTCCGGTCGGGGCGGATGCCCCCAGCGCCTGCCCCGCCACCGGCCGTCCACGCCCGGCAGGCCCGGCGACTGCGGGAGAGCGGCAGCGCGGCGCGGTTTGCGGTGCGGGCGGCCGGGCAGCCGCCGGAGGGTTCCGGGCGGTGCGCGAGGGCCGCGGGTGGTGAGAAGAGGAGTCCCGCATGAAGGCGGCAGCAGTGGTGTACAAGCCGGTCGGCATGGTGGTGGGGGCGCTCGGCGGGGTGGTGGCCGGGGCGGTGTTCAAGCAGGTGTGGCGGCGGATCGCCCACGAGGAGGACACCCCGAACGCGACCGACGAGGAGCGGGGCTGGCGGCAGGTGCTGACCGCGGCGGCGCTCCAGGGCGCGCTGTTCGCCCTGGTGAAGGCGGCCGTGGACCGGTCGGGGGCAACCGCGTGGCGGCGGGTGACGGGGGTGTGGCCGACGGGCTGAGGGACCGGGCCGGGCCCGCCCGGCCGGGTCGGTGTGGCCGCCGGTGGCGGGGGTAGCCGCCCGGTGTCCCGGTCGGAGACGGATCGGAGACCGATCCGGGACGGAGAGGAGCAGCCATGACCACGCAGGACGGGAAGGACCGGGCCGCCGACGAGGCGTCCGGGGAGAGCGTGCGGGAGCGTTCGGCCGAGGAGCGCGAGATCACCGCGCCGACCCCGGCCGATGTCCGGGCCAAGGCCGAGGAGGGCCGGGAGGACGAGGAGCCCGAGCCGCCGTCGGCGGACGTCCAGGCGCCCTGAGCGGCCGCCGGGGCGCGGCCGTCCCGGTTCCCGGCCCGTGCGGCCGGGGGCCGGGACGGCCTTGTGGGCCGGGCCCCCGGGTCAGGCCGTTCCGGGCGGCGGGGTGAGCAGGGCCGAGAGCAGTTCGGCGATGGTGGGGCCGGCGTCGGCGGGATGGCGGAGCTGGCCGTCGATGACGTGGTAGTGGTTGGTGCGGCCGCGGCGTTCGTGGGAGAGGTATCCGGCTTCTTCCAGGTCGGAGATGATGCGCTGCACCGCGCGCTCGGTGAGCAGGCAGCGGGCGGCTATGTCGCGCACCCGGATGCCGGGGTCGCGGTAGATCTGGATCAGCACCCTGGCGTGGTTGGTGAGGAACGTCCACTGGCGGCTGGTTTCGGCGGCTCTCTCCACCGCCCCAGGATAGGCAGCGTGCTTCACGACTCGGAATGCATGACATAATTTTCGTGCATTCATTGACGTATGTCGTGCGTGCGAGGAGAGTGGACCTTCCGGTCTCCCGCACCGGTACCCCGGAGGCGATGCAGTGGAAGCCCCGACCCGAGCCGAACTGGACCGCCTCACCGCGGTCCTGACTGCGGGCAGCGGTGCCGTCCGGGGCCTGCCGCCGCAACTGGGGTACGCGATCGCCGGGGTGAGCGCCTACCTCGCGGCCGCCGAGACCGGGGCCCCGGTCACCGAGCAGTTGCGCGGCAACGCCCTCGCGCTGTGGGAGATCCTGCGGGCGGCCGCGCAGACCCCGGCCGGCACGGTGACGTGACCCGGCGCCCCCGCCGAACAGCCGTGGTACGGGCGCCGGACCTGCGGATCGAGACCCGCCGCACCGGCACCACCGTCCGGTGCGCCCTGGTCGGCGCCCTCCACCAGGACAACCAGGACGCGTTCGCCCTGGCCCTGCACCGCGGGCTGCGCAGCCGCCCGGAGCGGCTGCGGATCGACCTGCGGGCGGTCGACCTCTTCACTTCCTCCGCACTGGACACCCTGCTGCGCGCCCGGCAGGCGGCGGCCGTGCTCGGGGTGGCGATGGCCCTGGACTCCCCCTCGGCCTGCGTGCGCCGGGTCCTGGACATCACCCGGGCCGGGCCGTTCCTGCCGGTCGAGGACGGCGGCCCCGATCCGGCGCCGCGCCGAACGGAGCGGGGCCGGACCCGTCCGCCCGGGTCCGGCCCCGCTCCGTCCCGCCCCGGTCTCAGGCGGCACTGGGGATGACGTCCCCCGGCTCGCGGCGGACCAGCAGGGCGCGCCGCTCGCCCTCGGTCAGGCCGCCCCAGACGCCGTAGGGCTCCCGGCCGGCCAGGGCGTAGCGCCGGCACTCCAGGCGGACGGGGCAGCCGGCGCACACCCGCTTCGCGGCCTGCTCGCGCTGCCGGGCCTCGGCGCGGCCCTCGCTCGCGGGTCGGAAGAAGACCTCGCTGCCGACGGTGCGGCAGGAGCCTTCGAGCTGCCAGTCCCAGTGGTGCGCCTGTGCGCCGGGGAGGCGGGAGACCATGGTCACGACGTTGCCTTCCGAACGGGGGATCGAACAACCGCCGTCTAACCGCCCCGCCGCAGGTCATGCACGTTCCGCCGGGTCAGTGTCCGGGATCGGTGGGGGCGAACTCGGGGCCGTCCCCGGCGTCCTTGGCGCGCTCGTCGGGGGCGGGGGCGCCCTCCGCGGTCATCCGGGCCTCGGGGGTCTCCAGGGGCGGGTGCGCGCCGCCGGTGCCGGCGGTGCCGCGCAGGGCGGGCAGCACCCGGTCCCGGTAGGCGGCGAAGAAGGCGTCCTGGTCGGGGCCGATCTGCCCGACGTACACCTCGTCGAAGCCGGCCCGCTCGTAGGCGCGGACCGCCTCGACGTGCGCGTCGACGTCGTCGCCGCAGGTCACGGCGTCGGCGACCATCTCGCGGGTGACGAGTCGGCTGGCCTGCTCGAAGTGCGCGGGGGTGGGCAGCAGTTGGGCGAGCTCGCCGGGCAGCAGTTCGGTCGGCCAGCGGCGGTGCACCTCGTCGACCGCCTTGTCCCGGTCGGTGCCCCAGCAGACCTTCAGCCCGCCGACGACGGGCTTGCCCGCGCCGCCCGCGTCCCGGAAGACGGCGACCAGCTCGGCGTCGGGCGTCATGGTGACGAAGCCGTCGCCGATCCGGCCGGCCGTGGCGGCGGCCTTGGGGCCGAACCCGGAGACCAGGATCGGCAGCCGGCCGCGCGGCGCGGTGTAGAGGCGGGCGTTGTCGACGGTGTAGTGCGGGCCGCGGTGGCTGACCTGGGAGCCGGTGAACAGTTCGCGCATCACCTCGACGGCCTCCTCCAGCATCTCGGCGCGCTCCTCGAAGGAGGGCCAGCGGTCGCCCAGGACGTGCTCGTTGAGCGCCTCGCCGGTGCCCACGCCGAGGGTGAAGCGCCCGTCCAGCAGGACGCTGGAGGTGGCCGCCGCCTGGGCGGTGACCGCCGGGTGCAGGCGGACGGTGGGGCAGGTCACCAGGGTGGTGACGGGCAGGTCGACGGCCTGCGAGAGCGCGCCGATCACCGACCAGACGAAGGCGCTGTTGCCCTGCGCCTCGTTCCACGGGTGGAAGTGGTCGGAGATCGCCAGCCGGGTGAACCCGGCGGCCTCGGCCCGTTCGGCCTGCTGGATCAGTTCCTGCGGGGTGAACTCCTCGCAGGACAGGAAGAACCCGTACTCGGTCATCACGTCTCCTCTACTCGGTGTCCGTACCGTCTCTCGTCCCGCCCGTGCTCCCGGGTGCTCCGGCCGGCGGCGCGCCTCACCCGGCGCGGACCGCCTCGATGACGAAGCCGCTGCGCGGCCGGGCGACCATCCGGCCGAGCCGGACGGTCAGGTCCTGGGCGGGCAGCGTGTACTCCAGCCGGGCCAGGCGCACGGAGAGGTCCTCCAGCAGCCCGACCACCACGGCCTCGCCGGGGCAGCGGTGGCCGGCCGCCGGGTCGCCGCCGCCCTGCGGGACGGACTGCGCGACGTCGTCGGGGCGCTCGAGGAACCGCCCGGGCCGGAAGGCGTACGGGTCGCCCCACAGGGCCGGGTCGTGGTTCTGCCCGTACAGGTCGAGCAGCACCAGGGTGCCCTCGGCGATCGGCTCGCCCCGGTGGGTGAGGTCGGCCGCGGCCCGGCCGCCGACGAACGGGGCAAACGGGTAGAACCGGCGGACCTCCTGGGCGAACGCCCAGGCGTGGGCGGGCTCTCCCCCGGCGAGCGCCGCGCGGGCCTCCGGCCGCAGGTGCATGGCGTGGGCGGCGAACGCGACGAACCAGCAGACCGCGACGGTCGGCCGGACCAGGTTGAGCACCTCGACGGCCGCCACCCGCGGCGGCAGCGGTTCGCCGTCCGCGTCCCGGTGCAGCGCCACCCGTTCGACCGGGCAGCCGGCCGGGAGCCCGGCGCGGCCGGCGCGCACCGCTTCGACGGTCCCGGCGATCCAGGACTCACGGCGGCGGCGGGCCAGCCGGCCGCGCCAGTGCCGCGGGCCCGGGGTGGCGAAGCCGTCGACCATGGCGGTCAGGTCGGCGGCGAACGCGGCGGCGCCGTCCGGCGGCAGCGGCAGGCCGGCCCAGCGGCAGACGCCCTCGGTGAGGACCCGGGCGGCCTCGTCCAGCAGGACCACCCGGGGCTGTCCGGCCCAGCGCTCCACCGCGGCGTCCCAGGCCCGGCCGACCTCGTCGACCAGCGCGCGGACCTGTGCGGGATCGGCCAGCAGCGAGAGGAACATCGCCTTGCGCAGCTGGTGCGCCCGGCCGTCCAGGGAGTGCACGGCGCCGTGCCCGAAGAGCGTGCTGCGCACCGGTTCGGGGAGCGCGCCCGCCCGCCGGACATGCCGTTCGTCGTAGAAGAACCGGACGGCTTCGGGTCCGTGCAGGGCGACCGCGGGCCGGCCGGCCAGCCGGACCCGCACCACCGGGCCGGGGTGGCGGCGGCGCAGGTCGGGCAGCCAGGCGTAGCCGCGGGCCAGCAGCGGGAGGGTGCTGTCCCCCCGGGGGCGGTGTCGTCGGTCCATGACCGTCGGCTGCCCCGGCCGGAAGATCGGAAACCGCCCCTCGCCCGGGCGGCCCTCCCTCCGGCGGCCGGGGCCCGGGGTCAGTCCGGCCGGTCGGTGAGCAGGTAGTCGGCGGTGCCGGTGAGGCGCAGCAGGCGCTCCAGGTGGGCGGGGCGGTGGTCGAGCAGCAGGCGGCGGCCGGCGGCGTCGACGTCGCGGCGGACCTGGAGCAGCGCGGACAGCCCCATGGAGTCGCACAGCGACATGCCGCCGCAGTCCACCCGGACCACGTCGACCCGGGGGCGGGCGGCCAGGTGGGCGGCGACCGCCCGGAGGAGCTCCCCGCAGCTCTCGTGGTCGAGCTCGCCCTCCACCGGGACGGTGGCGGTGCGGGACGGTCCGGCGGTGGGCCGGGGCGGGGGGACGGGGCTGGTGCTCATGCGGGGGTTCCCGGGGTCGGCAGCGGGCGCGGGGCGGTGTCCGCGGACGGCGGGGCGGGGTCCGCGGACGGCGGGCCGGCAAGCGCGGGCGGCAGGACGGTGTCCGCGGGCGGCAGGGCGGCCGTCAGGACGGCGACGCTGCGCGGCAGGTCGCGCAGTTGCTCGCGCAGGGAGGTCAGCGCGAAGCCGAGGAGGGTGTCCGGGACGGAGCGGGCGCGCAGGACCTGCCCGGTCCAGCCGGTGAAGGCGGTGAAGAGCTCCGGGTCGCCGGTGTAGAGGGCGACGGCCAGGTGCTCGACGACGTGGGCCAGGTCGTCGAGGGTGTGCTCGCGCTGGAGCGGGGTGTAGGAGCGGACGGCGGGGTGCTCCCGTTCCAGGGCGGCCATCACGCCGGCGACCAGTTCGCGGGCGCTCCGGCCGACCAGGGTGTACTCCTGGTCGGCGAGGTGCGGGAGGTCGTCGACGGGCTGGTGCGGGGAGGCGGGCAGCGCCAGTCCCCGGGCGAGGCGGGCGGCCGCGGCGCGGGCGTCGGGGGCCCAGGCGTCGGCGCCGAGCAGCCGGGCGTGCCGGCCGTCGGGGCCGAACGCCGCGCCGCCCGCGATGACCGGCACGCCGGCGGCCTGGGCGGCCGTGATCGCGGTGTGCGCGGCGGGCAGCCGGGTGGGCAGCGAGGCGGACAGGGCCAGCACGTCGGGGGCGGTGCGGTGCAGGTGCGCGATCAGGTGGGGGGTGGGGCACTGGGCGCCCAGGTAGTCGACCCGCCAGCCGCGCAGCGCCAGCACCTCGGCCAGCAGCCGGGCGGGGAAGGCGTGCCACTCGCCGTCGACGCACGCCACCGCGATCCGGCCGGGGCGCTGCGGGCCGGTGGCGGCGGCGAACGCGGGGTGGCCGGAGACGACGGCCACCACGCGCTCGTTGACGGCGGTGGCGGCGTGCTCCTGGATCACCGTGATCCGGTCGGCCGCCCACTCCCGGCCGACCCGGGCCTGGAGCGCCCCGATCACGTCGAGCAGCAGCGCCTCCGGGTGCAGGCCGTCCTCCAGGGCCCGCACCGCGAGGGCGGCGGCCCCGGCCTGGTCGCCGCCGATGACGGCCTGCCACAGCTCCTCGGTCAGTTCTCCGGTCGGTTCCCCGGAGCGGACGGGCGCGGCGGCGGGCCGGGACGGCGGGGCGTCCGCGGCGGGTGCCGGGGCGTCCGCGGCGGAGGTGAGGGTGCCGGTCGGTGCGTTGACGTTCATGCCGCGCGCCCCCGCGGTCCGCCGGTGACGGCCACGTGGCCGCGCGGGGGCGCGGCGATGACCATGACCGCCATGTCGTCGTGCCGGCCCTCCCGGAGCCACTGCGCGGTGAGCATCTGCACCCGTTCCACGATCGCTTCCGCGGGCAGGCCCGCGCACTGCCGGAGCGCCTGGCGCAGCCGGTCCTCGCCGAACTGCTCCCGGCCGGTCGGCCCGCCCTTGGCCTCGGTGATCCCGTCGCTGTACAGGACGCACGCCTCGCCGGGGTCGAGCAGCACGGTGTCGGTCCGGGTGGTGGCCTCCGGCAGGACGCCGACGATGCTGCCCAGGGTGGTGGACTCGGTCACCCGGCCGTCCGTCCGGACCACCATCGGCGCGGGGTGTCCGGCGGCCGACAGCCGGACCCGGACCCGGTCGTCCTCGCGGCGCACCGAGGCCAGCACCAGGCTGGCGAAACGGGTGTGGTGGGAGGTCAGCAGCGCCCGGTTGAGCAGGTGCAGGACCCGGCCGTGGTCGTCGGCGAGCGGCAGCAGCGCGTGCAGCGTGTTGCGCACCTTGCCGGTCATGACGGCGGCCTCCAGGCCCTTGCCGCTGACGTC
Source organism: Kitasatospora sp. NRRL B-11411 (assembly GCF_000721345.1). NCBI lineage: Bacteria > Bacillati > Actinomycetota > Actinomycetes > Kitasatosporales > Streptomycetaceae > Kitasatospora > Kitasatospora sp. NRRL B-11411. The sequence continues at coordinate 22,239 of NZ_JOGH01000065.1, forward strand.
GCCGAGCAGGGCGAGCGTCTCGCCGTCGGGGTCGGCGGCGGGGCGGACGTCGTAGAAGTCGCCGCCGATCCGGTCGCGGTCGACCGAGGCCCGGTAGCCGCCGGCGAAGTCCACCCCGTTGAGGTGTTCGAGCCGGGGCGGGAGCAGTTCGCGCATCAACAGGTCGGTGACGGCGGCCTGTTCGGAGTACAGGACGGCCGCGGACGCGGCGGCGCCGGCCCGGGCGGCGAACATCCGGGCGAAGACCTCCTCGTCGGCGGGGAACGGGCCGCCGCCCGCCGCCCGCAGCAGCACCAGCGCCCCGGCGGGGACGCCGTGCCCGGGCAGCGGGGTGACCAGCACCGAGCCGACCCGGCCGAACCCGGCGGGCACCAGCCAGCGGGGCGTGGCGTCCGGGTCGATCCACCGCGAGGGCACCGGCGGGAAGCCCTGCAGCGCCTCGGCCAGTCCGGGGACCTCGGCCGGGTCGGCCCGCACCTGGACGTGCGCCGGGTCGCCGCCGCGCAGGCAGGTCACGAAGCGCAGCGTCCGGCCGGAGCCGGGGGCGACCACCACGGCGGCGTCCGCGAGGTGCAGCGCGGCCTGGCGGGCCGCCGTCTCCAGGATCCGGTCGACGTTCAGCGAGGACAGCAGCAGGCCGGACAGCCGGGTCAGCAGCTCCCAGTCGTGGGTGCCGCCGCCGGCCGTCCGCGGCAGCGCTCCCGGGAGGCCCTCCGGGACGACGAACCACCACACGGCGCTGCCGTCCGGGCGGGGCGAGGGGTGCGCCTCGATCCGGCCGGCGACCGGGTCGGTGTGCCGGACGGTCCGCGGCGGGGTGCCGTCGGCGGGCAGGTCCAGGTGGGCCCGGCGCAGCCAGTGCGGGACCGTGCCCGCCGGGGCGGCCAGCAGGCGGTGGGCGCTGTCGCTGGCGTGCAGCAGTCCGCCGTCGGGGCCGAGCACCGCCACCGGGTACGGGGAGTCGGCGAGGGACTCCCAGTCGGCGGTCGCGGCGGGGGAAGTCGAAGATGCCATCGTCCGGGCCCTGACGGGCCCTCACCTCGCAATTGGGTTTCCGTCGGCCGGCCGGGACCCCACGGGGTCCGCCGCGGTCGGCGGGTTTGGTGCGCCCCGCCCGCCCTTGCGGACGAGTCCGGCGGGCCGCACCCGAACCGCCATGCTATCGGCTGCCGCGTCGGGCCCCGGCCGGACGGAGCCGCGGCAGGCGCCGGGCGGGGCCGCGGCAGGCACCGGGCGGAGCGGTGGCAGCCGCCGGGTGGAGGGGTGTCGGCCGCCGGGCGGGGGCCCACTAGCATGCCCGGTATGACCGATCACACGTACGGGGCGTACGGGGCGGCCGGGGCGGAGCCGCTGGACGTCGGGACGGTGCGGGCCCGGGGCGAGCTCGACTGGGAGGACTCGCAGGAGTTCGTCCGGCGGTTGACGGCCGCGCTGGAGCGTCCGCCGCGGCTGCTGGTGGTGGACTTCGCCGAGGTCACCTTCGCCGACTCCTCGGTGCTGCACGGTCTGCTCACCGCCCACCGCCGGATGGCGGAGGCGGGCGGGCGGCTGGTGCTGGCCGGGCCGCTGCGGGAGCCGGTGCGCAGGCTGCTCGACCTGTCCTGCGCCGCGGACCACCTGCACCTCGCGGCGGACGCGGACGCCGCGGTGCGGGGCGCGTCCGGGCCGGACGTCCCCCGTTCGCCGCGGGTTCCGCCGGTGTGATCTCCGCGGTGTCCGGGCAGCCGGACACCTGAAGGAAGCGTTCCCGTCCCGTCCGATGCGAGGTCACCGATGTTCCGTGCCGAGGCCGACCCGACCTGGCGGCGCCCCCCGGCAACCGCCCGTCCGGGCCCCGCGGTGCGCACCGCGGCCGAGGCCCGGACCGCCGTCACCGAGGCGCTCGCCCGGTGTCCCGGAACGGGTGAGCGCCTGCGCGGCGACGCCTGGCTCGCCGTCACCGAGCTGGTCACCAACGCGATCCGGCACGCCGGTGGGGTGACCGGGTTCGCCGTCCGGACGAGCGGCGGCGGCCGGGTGCTGACGATCGAGGTGGAGGACGCCGCCGACGCCCACCCGCGCGGCGACGCCGCCAACCTCCAGGACCCGACCCGGCTGGGCGGCCGGGGCTGGCCCCTGGTCAAGCTGCTCAGCACCGGCTGGGAGATCCACCGCCTGCCGGGCGGCGGCAAGCGGATCCGCGTCACGCTGACGGCCTGACGCGCCGGACGGGCGCGCGGGCGCGGTGGGGCGCCCTGCGGGTGGTGGCGGGTCAGGCCAGCAGCCGGGCCAGGCCGAAGTCGAGGTCGAGGTGGGTGGATTCGGCGCCGGGCGGCACTTCGGCGAAGGCGTCGGCGAGGAACCGGGTGACCGTGTCGGCGGGGACGCTGATCACCGCCCGGTCCGTCCCGTTCCCCAGGGTGATCAGGACCCGGCCGTCCGGGCCGGGGGCGACCCGGACGTCCCCCTCGCCGCTCGGGGCGCGGCGGCCCTCGGCGAGCAGGTCCCGGCCGAACCACCAGACGATGTCCTCCTCGCCGGGGCCGCGGGGCGGGAAGGCCAGCCCCACGCCGTAGGGCAGTGCGGTGTCGTAGCGCAGTTCGCCGACCAGCCGGATGTGGGGGTAGGGGCCTTCCGGGAGGGTGACGGAGATCGGCCTGGACACGGCGACGGGCATGCGGGGTCCCCATTCCTTTTCGTGCGGGCTTCGTGCGTTCGTGTTCGTGCGTTCGTGCTCGTGCGTTCGTGCTCGTGCGGGCGGGCCGGTGGCGCGTCGGCCGGGGCCGGCACCGGGCGGCGCAGCGCGGTTACCCGGGTCCGGGCGATCCACACCAGGAATGCGGAACCGTCATCCGGACGGGCCGCGGTGTTTCCGTTCCGCCGCACCGGGCAGCCGAGCGGCGGCCGGTGTTCGCCGGCCGCCCCCGACCTGGAGAGGAACGACGATGGACATCGCCACCGGCAGCCCGCTGGACGGACCCGACCGCGACACCGCCGGGGAGGCGCTGCAGGGCGCCCTGGTCGATCTCGTGGACCTGTCCCTGACCGGCAAGCAGGCCCACTGGAACCTGTACGGCCCCCGGTTCCGCTCGGTCCACCTGCACCTCGACGAGGTGGTGGCCACCGCCCGCGACTTCGCCGACCAGGTGGCGGAGCGGGCCGCCGCGATCGGCGTCAGCCCGGACGGGCGGGCCGCGACCGTCGCGGCCGGCGGCCTGCCCGGGGCGCCCTCCGGCTGGCAGGCCGACACCGCGGTCGTGGGGCAGTTGGTGGGCGCCCTCTCGGCGGTGGTCGCCCGGATGCGCGAGCGGATCGCCAAGACCGGCGAGGCCGATCCGGTCACCCAGGACCTGCTGATCACGGTGACCGCGGCGCTGGAGAAGCACGCCTGGATGTTCCGGGCCGAGCACGAGACCAGGGGCTGACCCCGACCCGCCGGCCCCTCCGGGGGCGGCGGAAAACAATTCCGTCCGCCGCTGCATACCTCGTGGCGGACGGGGCAGACGGCGCGCGGTGGACCCCGACCGGTCGGGGTCCACCGCGCGCCGTCGTGCGACGGCCGAGGTCCCCCGGTCACGGGGCCCGATGAGCGAGGAGAACGCCTGATGGCGCTGGAGCATGCGTCCGAACGGCTCGTGGAGCTGCTGACCCGGGACGATGCGGTGCAGGAGCAGTGGGTGGCGGCCGTGGCCGCGTCGCTGGGCGGCCGGATCAGCCGGGCCGAGCTGGAGCGCGAGCTGACGGACCTCTACCAGGCCCTGGTCCAGGCCCTGGGCAAGGGCGGCCTGGACTGGCAGGACGAGTCGTACTCGGAGGTGCGCGCCCTGCTGGTGGAGCTCTCCCGCAGCCGGGCCCGGTACGGTTTCACGCCCGCCGAGACGGCGGTCAGCGTCTTCGCCTGCAAGGACGTGCTGGAACCCACCACGGCCAGCACCGCCGAGGACATCACGGCGTACCTGCAGCTGACCCGGCTGCTGGACGCGCTCGGCCTGTTCACCATCGAGGCGTACGCCCGCACCCGGGAGGAGATCATCAGTGCGCAGGCCGAGCAGCTGCTCGAACTGTCCACGCCGGTGGTCAAGTTGTGGGAGAACGTGGTCGCGGTGCCGCTGGTCGGCACGCTGGACTCGGCGCGCACCCAGGTGGTGATGGAGAAGCTGCTGCAGAGCCTGGTCGACTCCGGGTCGGAGCACGCGATCATCGACATCACCGGGGTGCCCGCGGTGGACACCGAGGTCGCCCAGCACCTGCTGAAGACCGTGGTCGCCGCCCGGCTGATGGGTGCGGAGTGCACCATCTCCGGCATCCGCCCGCAGATCGCGCAGACCCTGGTCGCGCTCGGCGTGCAGTTCGGCGACATCGTCACCAAGGCCACCCTGGCCGACGCGCTGCGCCACGTCCTGCAGCGCAGCGGCACCTCGGTGCAGGCGGGCGGCGACCGGTGAGCGACCGCGTCCCCGTCCTGAAGATCGGCCAGGTGCTGCTGGTCTCCATCCAGGTCGACCTGGAGGACCAGATCGTGCTGGACCTCCAGGACGACCTGGCCGAGCGGATCGTCGCCACCGGCGCGACCGGCGTCGTCATCGACATCACGGCGCTGGAGATCGTCGACTCCTTCGTCGGCCGGATGCTGGCCAACACCGCCGCCATCTCGCGCATGCTGGACGCCGAGACGGTGGTCGTCGGCATGCGCCCGGCGGTGGCGATCACCCTGGTCGAGCTGGGCCTCTCGCTGGGCGGGGTGCGCACCGCGCTCACCCTGGAGAAGGGCCTGGCGCTGCTGGAACGCGACCGTACCGCGCGTACGGCCCGCCCGTGACCGGGCCGCGGGTGGTGGAGGACGAGCAGACCGTGCCGATCGGCTCCAACGACGACGTGGTCCGGGCCCGGCAGACCGTCCGCACGTACGCCCAGCAGTGCGGGCTGTCGCTGGTGGACCAGACCAAACTGGTCACCGCCGCCAGCGAACTGGCCCGCAACACCCTGGTCTACGGCGGCGGGGGCTCGATGCGCTGCGCGGGCGTGCGCAGCGGCACCCGGGTCGGCGTGCACGCCGTGTTCGAGGACAGCGGCCCCGGCATCCCCGACCTGGACCTCGCGCTGACCGACGGCTGGACGTCCGGCGGCGGCCTGGGCCTGGGCCTGAGCGGGGCGCGCCGGCTGGTGGACGAGTTCGAGCTGCACAGCGAGCCCGGTTCCGGGACGAGGGTGTCGGTGACCAAGTGGGCCCGGTGACCCCCGCCCTGGCCGTGTGCGAGGACACCGCCTGGTTCCGGCACTCGGACTCGCTGCCCGCGGCCGCCCGCAGCGCGGCCCGGCAGCTCGCCCACCGGATCGGCCTGCTGCCCGAGCGGGCCGCCGAGGCGGCGCTCGCCGTCAGCGAGGCGGCCACCAACCTGCTGCGGCACGCCGTGGACGGGGCGATGGTGCTGCGCGTGGTGCGCACCGACACCGAGGCGGCGCTGGAGTTCCTCACCGTCGACAGCGGGCCGGGGATGGCGGACGTCCCCGCGGCGCTGGCCGACGGCTACTCCTCCGGCCCGACCCTGGGCATCGGCCTGGGCGCGGTCGCCCGCCTCGCCGACGCCTTCGACCTGCACTCGCTGCCCGGCCGCGGCACCGTGCTGACCGCCCGGTTCTGGAACCGCACCCCGGCGGGGCGGGCCGCCGCCGCGGGCGAGCCGGTCGTCGCCGGCCTGACCCGGCCGATGAGCGGCCAGGAGCTGTGCGGCGACGCCTGGGCGGTGCGCGCCCTCGGGCCGGCCGGGGCCGCCCCGGTACCCGTGGAGGCGCCCGCCCCGGCGGTCGGGGCCGCGGCGGGGCGCCTGGACTGGTCGGTGCTGACCAACCGGGCGCCGCGCCCGCACGCCGACCCCGGGCCGGGGCGGGCGGGGAGCGCCGGCGCGTTCCTGCTGATGTTCTGCGACGGCCTGGGCCACGGCCCGCTCGCCGCCCGGGCCGCCTCGGACGCCGTCGCGGCCTTCCACCGCGGCTGCGCGCAGCAGCCCGAGCAGGTGCTGGCCGACCTGCACCGGGTGCTGCGCGGCGGGCGGGGCGGTGCGGTGGCCGTCGCGCTGGTCGAGCCCGCCGCGGCCCGGCTGGCGTTCTGCGGGGTCGGCAACGTCAGCGCCTTCGTGGTGGACACCGCCACCGGGACGCGGCGCTCGCTGCCCTCCTCCCCCGGCATCGTCGGCCACCAGTTGCCCGCCCCGCACACCGTCCGGCAGGCCCTGCCGCCCGGCAGCGCGGTGGTGCTGCACTCGGACGGGCTGACCGACCGCTGGAAGGCCGCCGACGTCCCCGGCCTGTTCTCCCACCTGCCCGTGACCGCCGCGGCGCTGCTGCTGCGCGAGGCCGGGGTCCGCCGGGACGACGCGGGCGTGGTGGTCACGAAGGGCTCCTGGTGAACGCACCGACCGACCACCCCGCACCGGACGACCGCACCTTGCCTGACGACGGCACCGCACGGGGCGACCGCACCGCGCCGGAGGACCACCTCGCGCCGCAGCCGTCCGTGCACCTGGGCAACGCGTCCGTGGGCACCGTCCAGGACACCTTCGCGCTGCGCCGCAGCGCCCGCGCCGTCGCCGACCTGCTCGGCGCGGACGGCCAGGACGCCGTCCGGCTGGCCACCGCGCTGAGCGAACTCGGCCGCGGCCTGCTCGGCGCCGACCGCCTGTTCGCCGCGTTCGACCTCCGGCCGGGGCTGCCGGCCGCCCTGCGGGTCACCCTGACCTGGCGGGGCGGGCACCGGCTGTCGGCGGAGGCGCTGGAGGCGTCCGGCCGGCTGCTGTCCACCCACCACGAGCACACCCGGGCCGGCGGCCTGGTCCGGATCGAGCAGCGGCTCGGGCCCGCCCTGGGCCCGGACCCGGACCCGGTCGGCCGGGCCCGCCGCCTGCTCGCCGAGCACACCGGCCCCAGCGCCCTGGAGGACTCCCGGGCGCAGACCCGCGACCTGATAACCGCACTGGAGCAGACCCGCGCCCAGCGCGAGGAACTGCGCCGCCTGAACAGCGAGTTGGAGGAGACCAACCGGGGCGTCCTGGCGCTGTACTCGGAACTGTCGGAGGAACTGGAGGAGACCAACCGGGGCGTGGTCGCGCTGTACGCCGAACTCGACGAGAAGTCACGGCAGTTGCGCGAGGCCAGCGAGGCCAAGAGCAGGTTCTGGGCGAACGTCAGCCACGAGCTGCGCACGCCCGTCAACGCGGTGGTGGGCCTGGCCGAGCTGCTGCGCACCGACACCGGCGCCCCGCCCGAGGAGCGGGCCCGGCAGCTGTCGCTGATCGCCGACTCCGGCCGCACCCTGCTCGCCCTGGTGGACGAGCTGCTGGACGTGGCGAAGGCGGAGTCCGGCACCCTCGAACCGCAGTGGGCGGCGCTGGACCTGCGCGCCGTCCTGGCGCACCTGGACGGCACGCTGCGCGGCCTGGCCCGCCCCGGCGTGGCGCTGCGGATCGGTCCGGCGCCCGCCGGCGCGGAGCCGCTGCTCGGCGACGAGACGATGCTGGTGCGGATCCTGCGCAACCTGCTGTCCAACGCGCTGAAGTTCACCGAGCACGGGTCGGTGCGGCTGGACACCCGGGTCGAGCAGGCCCCGGGGGGCGGCCCGGTGCTGGTGCTGACCGTCACCGACACCGGCGTCGGCATCCCGCCCGACCAGCACGAACGGGTCTTCGAGGAGTTCTACCAGGTGAAGGGCCCGCACCAGCGCGGGCGCCGCGGCACCGGGCTGGGCCTGCCGTACGCCCGCCGGCTGGCCGAGATCCTCGGCGGCACGCTGCACCTGGACAGCGCCCCCGGGCGGGGCACCGCGATCACCGTCCGGCTGCCCGCGCACCCCGCGCCGCCGGCCGGCGCCCGGTGGGCGGTGCTGGTGGCCGTCGACGACGACCCGGCGTTCCGGGACGTGCTGCGCCCGCTGCTGCACGAGATCGCCGACCGGGTGGTGGAGGCCCACGACGGCGCGGCCGCGCTCAGCGCGGTCCGGGCCGCCCGGCCGGACGGGATCGTGCTGGACCTGCACCTGGGCGAGGTCGACGGCTACCGGGTCCTCGCCGACCTGCGGGCCGACCCCGCCCTGCGGCAGATCCCGGTGGTGATCCTCACCTCCGCCTCGCTCGGCGCCGCCGACCGCGCCCGCCTGGCGCACGCCCGCGCCGTGCTGCCCAAGTCCGGACTGACCGCCGCCCGGATCGCCGCCGCCCTGTCCGCCCCCCCGGCCCGCCGCACCGCGGCGGCCGATCCCGCCCGAGGACGGATCGTGACCAGCACCAGCCCCGACGCCGGACCCGCCACCGTCCTGGTGCTCGACGACAACGACACCACCCGGTACATCGTCGGGAGCTGGCTGCGCCGCTCCGGGCACACCGTCGTCGAGGCGGTCGACGGCACCCAGGCCCTCGCGCTGCTGGAGCGCACCCCCACCCCCGAACTGCCCGAGATCGCCGTGGTGGACATCAGCCTGCCCGACATGACCGGCTTCGAGGTGTGCGAGCGGATCAAGCGCGGACCGCGCACCGCGGCGCTGCCGGTCGTCCACATCTCCGCCACCGCGATCGAGGCCAGCGACCGCACCCAGGGCCTGCACCGCGGCGCCGACGCGTACCTGACCGAGCCGATCGACTCGGCCGAGCTGCAGGCCACCGTCACCGCCGTGCTGCGCTACACCCGGGCCCGCCGGCGGGCCGAGCGGCTGGCCGCCCGGGTGGCCGCCCTGCACCGCAGCACCCTCGCCCTGTACGGCGCCACCGACCCGGACGCGCTGGTCACCGCGGCGGTGCTCGGCGCGGTGCGGCTGGGCGCCGCCCGGGCCACCGCGATCGCCCTCGGGCCGGACCGCGACACCCTGCACCTGGCCCACCACGACCCGGCGCACCCCGGCGACGGCGCGGTGCGGCTGCTGGCGGCCCCGCCCGTCCTGCTCGACGTGCTCGCCCACCAGACCCTGGGCGACGCCACCGGCACCGACACCGCCCTGCTGGACGCCGACGCGTGGCGCGCCGTGCTGGCCGACCACGGCCTGGACGGCGCGGGGCTCCCGGCCGGCCCGGTCGCGCTGGTGGTCGCCCGCACCAAACCCGGTCGGCCGCTGCTCGCCGTGGTCGCCGACCGGGACGCGCTCGCCGCCCCCGACGAGCGCGGCCTGCTCCCCCAGCTCACCCAGGCCGCCGCGCTCGCCCTGGAGGCCCAGCGCAGCCAGGCCGAGGAGCACGCCCTCGCGCTCACCCTGCAGCGCAGCTTCCTGCCCGGCCGGCTGCCCGCCGTGCCGGGCGTCGAGCTCGCCGTGCGGTACGAGCCGGCCTCCGCGCGCAGCGAGATCGGCGGCGACTTCTACGAGGCCATCGACACCCCGGCCGGGCTGCTGCTGGCGATCGGCGACGTGGCCGGGCACTCGCTGGAGGCCGCGATGGCGATGGGCGAGCTGCGCCACGCGCTGCGCGCCTACGCCATCGAGGGCCACGACCCGCAGACCCTGCTGCACCGGCTGGACACCCTGCTGACCCGGCTGCGCCCCGGCCTGACCGCGACGGTGTGCCTGGTGCTGATCGCCCCGGACCGGCGCAGCATCCAGGTCGCCAACGCCGGCCACCTGCCGCCGCTGCTGCGGCTCCCGGACGGCTCCGCCCGCTACCTGACCGACCACGGCATCCTGCTGGGCCTGAACGTCCCGCAGCCGCCGCCGGTCACGTGCGCCGTGGAGCCCGGCACCACCCTGCTGCTGGTCACCGACGGCCTGATCGAGGTGCCCGGCGAGCACCTCCAGACCGGTCTGGACGCCCTGCGGGAGGCCTTCGCCGACGCCCCGCCGGAGCTGGATCGGGCGGGCGACCTGCTGCTGTCCTCGTTCGCCCGGGCGCAGACCGACGACGTGGCGCTGCTCGTCGCCCGGCTGCAGTGACCGCGCGGCCCCCGCCGCTCCCCCTCCCTCCACCCGCAAGCCCGTCCCGCACCGTCCGGAGCCCCCCGTGCCCGAGTACGACCTGACCATCGAGGTCCGCACCCATCCCGTGGGGGCGACCGTCGTCGTGCTCGCGGGCGAGCTCGACCACCACACCGCGCCGCGCCTGCACCGGGCCGTGGAGCGGACCGCCGAGTCGCTGCCGCTGGTCCTGGACCTGGCGCTGCTGGGGTTCTGCGACTCCCTCGGCGTGGCCGAGCTGCTCTTCGCGTTCCGCCGCACCCGGGAGGCCGGCACCTCGCTCGCCCTGGTCGGCACCGGCGCCGACGTCGGCCGGCTGCTCACCATGACCGGGGTGGACCGGCTGCTGCCCCGGTACGACACCGTCGACGCCGCCGTCGGCGCCCTCCGCCCGGGCGGCTGAGGCCCCGCGCGCCGCGCTCACTCCTCGGGCCGCGCCGGGCCGTGCGGGGCGAGTTCGGGCTCCAGCCCCTGCGCGAGCGGCGGCGGGACGGGACGGCCGGTGTCGCGCCGCCAGCCCTCGAACGCCCAGGCGGTGGCGGCGACCAGGGCCAGGCCGAGCAGCCACCCGCCGAGCACGTCACTGACCCAGTGCACCCCGAGCGCGACCCGGGTGAACCCCACGCCCAGCACGCTCAGCCCGGCCACCGCCCGGGCGGTGCGCCGCCACATCAGGCGCAGCGCCGGGGAGAGCACCAGCAGCAGCACGGTGCAGCAGGTGGCGGCGGTCATCGCGTGCCCGGACGGGAACGAGAAGCCGGGGGCGTGCGCGACCGGGTCGGGCAGCGCCGGGCGGGCCCGGGCGACGGCGGCCTTGACCGCCCAGCCGATCAGCCCCGAGGCGGCGGTGGTGGCTGCCGCCCACACCGCCAGCCGCCAGGCCCGCCGCCACAGCAGCCAGGCGACGGCCGCCGCGACCAGCAGCCGCATCGTCAGCGGGTCCCACACCCCGTCGCTGAGGGTGCGCAGCACCGACAGCGCGGCCGGGTGGTCGCGCACGGCGGTGTGCAGCCGGGCCGCCGCGCCCGCGTCGAGCCGGTGCAGCGGCGCCCAGTGGGCCTCGATCAGCACCAGCAGCAGCGCGGCCGGCACCGCGGCCACCGCGAACGCGGCGACGGCGGCGAGCAGGCGCTCGCCCAGCCGCAGGTCGGCGGTGCGCAGCGCGGCGCGGGGCGCGGGGCGGAGCGCGGGGCGGAGCCGGGCGGGACGGCGGTGGGCGGGGCTGCGGGTCACTGCTGCGTCCTCTCGGGGCCGGTGCTCGGGGCAGCCGGGGCGGTCGGGGCGGTCGGGGCGGCCGACGGCGTGCGGTCGGGGGCCGGGTGGCCGGGGGCGGAGGAACCGGGGGCCGGGTGGCCGGGGGCCAGCGGGTCGGGCAGGACCGGGTCGGGCCGTCCGGTGCGGTCGGCCTCCAGCTGGGCGGCGAAGGACAGGCCGAGGAACAGCGCGATCGCGGTCAGGTACGCCCAGACCAGCAGCGAGAACACGGCGCTGAGCGGCCCGTAGACGGCGTCGAAGGAGCCGCTCAGGCGCAGGTAGAGGCTCAGCAGCCAGGTCGCGGCCAGCCAGAGCACCAGGTGGACGCCCGCGCCGAACGCCAGCCAGCTGTAGCCGGGCTGGCGGCGGCGCGGGGCCCGCCGGAAGACCACGGCGGCCGAGGCGAGGGTGAGCAGCACGCCGACGGGCCAGCGCAGCAGGGTCCAGGCGGCGGCGGTGCCGGGGCCCAGCCCGAACACCTCGTCGGCGGCCGCCGCGACCTGCGGCCCGGCCACCAGCACCAGGAAGCCGACGCCCAGCGGCAGGCCGGCGCCCGCCGCCATCAGCAGGCTCCGCCCGTACTTGCGCTCGAACGGCCGGTCCCGCTCGATCCCGTAGATCCGGTTCGCGCCGCGTTCGATCTGGGACATCGCGGTGACCAGGTTGACCAGCGCGAACAGCGCGCCGAACCACAGCGCGAGGGTGCCGCCGGTGCGGTGGCGGCTGCGGTCGAGCACCTCGCGCACCAGGTCGGCGCTGGACGCCGGGACCATCCGCTGGATGCTCGCCGCGACCAGTTGCCCGACCGGGCCGCCGTGCAGCGAGGACGCCAGCCCGACCACGGCCAGCGCGAACGGCACCAGCGCCAGCACGACCTGGAACGCCAGGGCCCGGGCGTGGCTGAACCCGTCCGCGTACCGGAACCGCAGGAAGGCGTCCCGGGCCAGCGGCCACCAGGGCCGCCGGCGCAGCACCACCACGGCCTCGTCCGCGGACAGGTGCTCCCGGCCGGGTCGGACCCGGCTGGCCGTACCCATCAGGCCACCTCCCGTCGGACGGCGGCCCGGCCGGGCCGGTCGGGCTGCCCGGCCGACCGGATCGGTTGGGCCTGTTCAGCCAGGTCGGGCTGTTCAGCCGGGTCGGGCTGTTCAGCCGGGTCGGGCTGTTCGGCCGGGTCGGCCGGGACGCGGACCCGCAGGGCGGCCGGGCGGACGGTCAGGGTGAGGGCGCGGCCCTCGCCGACCGGGTCGCCGTCGCACTCGCGCGGGTGGGCGCGGTCGGCGGTGAGGGTGATCCGGCGGCCGGGGAAGTGTTCCAGGGGCGCGTCCGGGCCGGGGCGGCGGTCGCCGGTGAGCAGGGCCAGCAGGGCCTGCCACCAGCCGCGCGGGCCGTGCGGCTGGACCAGGACCAGGTCGAGCAGGCCGTCGTCGGGCGCGGCGGCGGGCAGCAGCCGGACGCCGCCCTGGAGCGTGCCGACGTTGCCGACGACGGCGGCCCGCACCTGCCGGTGCACCGGTTCGGCGCCGTCCACGGCGACGGTGAGGGCGAAGCGCCGGTCGCCCAGGTGCCGGGCCCCGGCGAGCAGGTACGCGGGCCAGCCGAGGCGGCGCTTCAGGGCGCGGCCGGTGTCGGACATCACGGCGGCGTCCAGCCCCATGCCGGCCATCGTCGCGGCGGCCCGGGCGGGCAGGCCGTCGCCCTCGGCCCGCATCAGGTCGATCCGGCGGGTGCGGCCGGTCAGGGCGGCCGCCAGCGCGGCCTCGGGGTCGGTGGGCAGGCCGAGGTTGCGGGCCAGCAGGTTGCCGGTGCCGCAGGGGACGACCGCGAGGGTCGCGCCGGTGCCGGCCAGGACTTCGGCGCAGGCCGTCACGGTGCCGTCGCCGCCGCAGGCCGCCACCAGTCGGGCCCCGCCGGCGAGGGCCCGTTCGGCGGCGGCCCGGCCGCTGTCCTCCGCCGCCCCCGGCAGGCGGCGGGGCGGCCGGTGGCCGTGCGCGGTCAGCACGGCGCAGAGCCGTTCCAGCAGGGCGCCGTCCACCGTGACCGGGTTGTAGACCAGGGCGACCGGGAGCGGGACGGCCGGGGACGCGGCGGCGGGGGCGGCCGGGGCCCGGTGGGCGCGGGCGGGCAGGGCCCGGGCGACCACCCACAGGGCGGCCGCCCCGTTGAGCCCGCCGGCCAGCACGTCGGTGGGGTGGTGCATGCCGCGGTAGAGCCGGCTGGCCGCCACCAGCAGCGGCACCGTCCACGCCAGGGCGCACAGCAGGATCCGCCACCGGCCCCGGAGCCGGTGCAGCGCGAGCAGGCCGAGGCCGCCGTACAGCGCGGTGGCCGCCCCGACGTGCCCGGACGGGAAGCTGGAGGTGGGCAGCGCGCCGTCCAACCGGACGACGTCCGGCCGGGCCCGGTCCACCAGGTGGGCGGCGGTCACGAACAGCGCCGCCTGGAGCGCCACCGCGCCCGCGAGCAGCGCCGCCGGGCGGGGCCGGTGCCGGAGCAGCAGCAGGAGTGCGACGGCCGCCGTCACCGTCACGATCGCCGGAGTGAAGGCCAGCCCGGACAGCCAGCTGCTGGCCGTGGTCAGGGCGGCGGTGCGGTGGTCGGCCAGCCGGGCGACCAGCCCGTCCTCGGCCGGGTCCCACCAGCCGCCCGGCGGGTGGGTGACCAGCAGCCCGGCGGCCACCAGCACCGTTCCCTGCCCGGCCACCGCCGCCAGCACGCCGAGCGGCGCCGTCCGCCCCTGTGTCCTCGTCATGGCACCCGTGTCCCCCGGTCCGCGGTTTTCATCCCCGCCCGGACGTCAGGAGTCGATCACGGCGCAGCGGGTAACCGAGCGCCCGCCACTGCCACCGGCCCCGGACGGAGGGACCCATGACCACCGAGACCGCCCCCGAACCCGCACCCGCACCCGCGCCCGCGCCCGCGCCCGCCGCGGTACCGGCTGCGGCCCCCGCGTCCGCCGCGGCGGACCGCGGCCGGGTGCTGCGCCGCCGACTGGAGGGGCTGCTGGGCATCGCCGCGACCGAGGGCAACCTGCTGACGCCGCTGCGCAACGGTGACGAGATCTTCCCCGCGATGCTGGAGGCCGTCGACGGGGCCCGGCGGACCGTCGACCTGATGACGTTCGTCTACTGGCGCGGCGACATCGCCCGGACCTTCGCCCGTTCGCTGGCCCGCAAGGCCGCGCAGGGCGTCCGGGTGCGGCTGCTGCTGGACGGGTTCGGCAGCCGGCTGATCGAACCGGAGCTGATCGAGCTGATGGAGGGGGCGGGCGTCCGGATCTCCTGGTTCCGCCGGCCGGTGCGGCTGTCGCCCTTCAAGCAGAACCACCGCTGCCACCGCAAGGTCCTGGTGGTGGACGGCCGGACGGCGTTCACCGGCGGCGTCGGCATCGCCGAGGAGTGGTGCGGCGACGCCCGGCACCCGGGCGAGTGGCGCGACACCCACGTCCGGGTGGTCGGGCCCGCCGTCGACGGCATCGCCGCGGCCTTCGCGCAGAACTGGGCCGAGTGCGCCCCCGGCACCCTGTACGACGCGACGGACCGGTTCGAGGAGCACGAGCAGCCGGGCGACTCGGTGGTGCAGGTGGTGCGGGGCTCGGCCGCCGTCGGCTGGCAGGACCTGCAGACCCTGATGCGGGTGGTGATCTCCTCCGCCGAACGGCGGCTGCGCCTGGCGACCGCCTACTTCGCGCCCGACGACTACTTCGTCGACCTGCTCTGCGAGGCGGCCCGCCGGGGCGTCGCGGTCGACCTGCTGGTGCCCGGGCGACACACCGACAAGCGGGTGTGCCAGCTGGCGGGCGAGCGCCACTTCGGCCGGCTGGGCGCCGCCGGGGCCACGGTCTGGCGGTACGGGCCGACGATGATGCACGCCAAGGTGCTGACCGTGGACGGGGCGGCGGCCGTGGTCGGCTCCGCGAACTTCAACCGCCGTTCGCTGGACCACGACGAGGAGGTGGTGCTGGCCGTGGTCGACGCGGGGTTCACCGCCGTCCTGGACCGGCACTTCGACGAGGACCTGGCGCGCAGCGAGGCCGTCGTCCCGGAGCGCTGGCACCGGCGCGGCCCGCTCCGGCGGGTGCAGGAGGCGGCCACCGCCCCGATCCGGCACTTCCTCTGACCCGGTGTCGGCCCCCACGCGTCGGCCCCGCGAAGCGCATCGGCCCGCGGGACGCGGAACGCGCCGGGGCGGGCACCCCCGCGGGGGTGCCCGCCCCGGCGGACGGTGGTGGCGGTGGCGGTGGCGCTACCAGCGGTACCAGCGGCCGCGGCTGCCGGCCGCCGTGGTGCCGCGGGAGACGAACCCGAGCAGCCAGACCACGAGCACGAACAGGCCCACCCACCACAGGGCCTTCAGGGCGAATCCGGCGCCGAACAGCAGCAGGGTGAGCAGCAGGACCAGCAGAAGGGGAACCACGGAGGACCTCCAGGTGGTGGTGCGTCAGTTCTCGGACGACCCGCCGCATGCCCCGTTCCGGGCGGTACATGCAGGTTCCTCCGGATTCGTCCCGCCGTAGGGTCGCCGGGCACCCCGTTGCGCGAACTCCCTTGGAAGGCAACCGGTTTGTGAAGGCCCCGGCGGGCAAGGCGACGCCCATGAGACGGACTACCTCGGTCATATCCGCACTGGCGCACGCCGCCGCGGCCATCCTGGTCATCTGGATCCTGCTGGACCTCTTCGGGGCCAATCAGGACAACCCCCTCGTGCACTGGTTCCACAGCGTCGCCGACTGGCTGTCGGGCTGGTCCCGCGGCCTGTTCACCGTGTCCCACCACACCGGGCAGGTCCTGCTCGACTACGGCCTGCCCGCCGTCGTCTACGTCGCCCTCGGCAACCTCGTCACCCGCGCCCGTCCCCTGGGCTGAGCGGTCCCGGAAACCCGGGAGACCGCGGGCAGCAGCCAGCAGGAAGAAGGAAGAAGGAGGACGGGCATGGGAGCGAGCGGATCCGACCACTCCCGGCTGGGCCGGGTCACCAGGGCCGCGGGCCGGGCCGGTTTCGTGGCCCGGGGCGTGGTCTACGCCCTGGTCGGCGTGCTGGCCCTGCGGATCGCGTTCGGGTCCGGCGGGGAGGACGCCGACCGGCAGGGGGCCCTGCACCAGGTGGCGGTGCGGCCGTTCGGCGCGGTGCTGCTGTGGGCGCTGGCCGCGGGCTTCGCGGGGATGGCCCTGTGGCGGGTGTCGGCGGCGGTGTTCGGCGAGGCCGGCCGGAAGAGGACGGGGTCCCGGGTGCTGTCGGCGGGCCGGGCCGTCTTCTACGCCTCGGTGGCCTGGGGGACGGCCGCGTACGCGGCAGGCTCCGGCGGCGGGTCCGACAGCGACTCCGCCTCCCGGGACTGGACCGCCACCGCGCTGGCCCGCCCCGGCGGCCGCTGGCTGGTGGGCGCCGCCGGCCTGGTGCTGGCCGCCGTCGGCTCGGTCATCGCCGTCCGCGCCCTCCAGCGGCGCTTCCTGCGCAAGCTCGACACCGCGTCGATGCACCCGCGCACCCGCACCGCCGTGACCGGCACCGGCCTGTCCGGCAACCTGGCCCGCGGCGCGGTCTACGCCGCCGCCGGGGTGTTCGTGGTGGTGGCGGCCGTCCGCTTCGACCCGGGCCGGGCCAAGGGCATGGACGACACCCTGCGCGCCTTCGCCGCCGGCGCCCCGGGCCCGTGGCTGCTGGGCGCGGTGGCCGGCGGGCTGGTCCTGTACGGCGTCTTCTCCTTCGCCTCCGCCCGCTGGCGCCGCTTCTAGCGCCGCGGCGGGCAACCTTCGCCCCGGCGCGGCACCGGGAAACGGCGCCGCGCCGGGGTGGCGGGTCAGGTGGTGACGGTGAGCGGGGGTTGCCAGCTGACGGTGGCGGGGTCGTGGGCGGCGTGGCGGGCGGCCCAGGTGAGCAGGGCGGTGCGGCAGGCGTGGTCGAGGTGGCGCAGGGCGGTCCAGTCGAGTTCGACAGGGCGGCCGGTGGGGAGGGATTCGAGGGTGTCGAGCAGGCGGGGCAGGCGCAGGAAGGTGGCGTTCCCGCTGAGGCGGACCTTCAGCGGGCCACCGGGGCCGGTGTCGGCGAGGTCGATGTGCAGGTGGGAGGTCTGCCAGGCGCTCTTGGCGACGGCGAGGGCCACACCGATCAGGACGCCCTCGAAGAGGGTGGTGAGGACGATCGCGGCGGTGGTGACGGCGAGGACCGCGAGTTCGCCGCGGTGGCCGCGCCACAGGGCGGCGGCCGGGCGCAGCGGGATGAGCTTGGCCCCGGCGTGGACGAGTACGCCGCCGAGCACGGCGAGCGGGATCAGTCCGAGGACGGCGGGCAGCAGGGCCGCGAACAGCAGCAGCCACAGCCCGTGCAGGACCCGGGAGGTCCTGGTGCGGGCCCCGGCCTGGACGTTGGCGGCGCTGCGGACGATGACGGCGGTCATCGGGAGCGCGCCGAGCAGGCCGCACAGGGTGTTGCCGATGCCCTGGGCGGTGAGTTCGCGGTCGTAGTCGGTGCGCGGCCCGTGGTGCATCCGGTCGACGGCGGCCGCGCTGAACAGGCTCTCGGCGGAGGCGATCAGGGCGAAGGCGAGGACGGTGCCGAGCCCGGCGGTGCCCGCGACCGCGGCGAGGCCGTCGCCGGTGGGGAGCGCGACGGCCTCGAACAGGCCGTCCACCCGGACCCTCGGCACGTCCAGGCCGAACAGCGCGGTGGCCGCGGCGGCGAGGGCCACGGCGGCCAGCGGGGCGGGCACCGCCCGGACGGGGGCGGGCAGCCGCCGCCACAGCGTCAGCAGGGCGACGGTGGCGGCCGCCATGACCAGCGCGGTGGTCGCGGCCCGGCCGGTGAACCAGTCGGCGGCCAGCGCGGGCAGGGCGCCGATCTTCCCGGCGCCGCTACCGGGGGCGGTGCGCCCGGAGACGGCGTAGAGCTGGCCGAGGATCAGGATCAGGCCGATGCCGGCCAGCATGCCGTGCACCACCGAGAGCGAGATCGCCCGGAACCAGCGGCCGGTGCGCAGCAGCCCCATGGCGATCTGGAGCAGTCCGGCGGCCAGCACCAGCACGCCGAGCGAGCCGAGTCCGAAGCGCTGGACCGCGTCGAACACGAGGACGGTCAGACCGGCGGCCGGGCCGCTGACCTGGAGGCTGCTGCCGGGCAGCAGGCCGACCACCAGGCCGCCGACGATGCCGGTGACCAGCCCGCGTTCGGCGGGCACGCCGGAGGCGACGGCGACGCCCACGCACAGCGGGACGGCCACCAGGAAGACCACCAGCGAGGCGGGCAGGTCCTGCCGCCAGTGCGCGAGCGCCCCGCGCAGGGCGGCGGCGCGGCCGGGGTCGAGGTCGGGGTCGAGGTCGGAGAGCGGGGCGTGGCCGGGGGCGCGGTCGGGGAGCGGGTCGCGGCCGGGGGCGCGGTCGGGGTTCGGGGTGGTGTTCACAGGGCGCGGGCCTCTCCGGGCGGGAGGGCGCGGGCGGGGTGGGGCGGGGACGGTCGCATCGGTGTCTCCTTCCGCCCGTCCGGCGCGGGCCGGACGGGGGTGCTGTCGGTGGGCAGCGGAGCGTGCCGACGGGGCGTCACCGCGACCGGGCGGCCCCGGGTGTCGGGGGGTGCCGGTGCGCGGACGGCGGCCGTCGGCTCGCGGGGCCGCTCAGCAGCGGAACACCTGGAGGCGCGCGAGCGCGGCCGGTCTGGGGCCGTCGGCGGTCGTCGGGGCGGGGTGCGCGGGGG